>JAVQWE010000307.1:0-4160 GCA_033579175.1 Phycisphaerales bacterium
GGTGCGTGTCCGGCGGTGTTCCGCTCCGGCCCACCATCCTCCAAGACCAGGCTTCTGCCGACTTGGTGGTGGGAGTTCTGCTCATGCATCGACCCGAGGGCGCGACTGGGCCGTCTATTCTTCCGTGTGAATAACGTCCCAGTCGTCGAGTTCCGACGCTCCCGAGGCGTGCGACGGTGCCCGGCCTTCCGCGTGCGGCGGCACCACCGATGCTGATCGTGGCGGTGCCAGCGCCCTCCGCAAGAGGCCGGGCGGCAATGCACCCGGGGCCGGAAGCGACGTGTTGAACTTGGAGGCCACGATCGTGAAGTCGCCAACGTCACACACGCCGTCGTAGTTGAAATCTCCCTGCGAGAATGTCCCCGGCAGATTGAAGCGAGATGCCAGAATCGAAAAATCGTCCATATTGATCGAACGATCGCGGTTGGCATCTCCGGCAAAGACGAAGAAGGAATGTTGCGCATCCGAGGCGAGCAGATTCCCGGCAGCATCCTCAATCGCACCGGCGGGGATGCGGGCATTGTAATTGCCGTCCGGCAGCACGCCGAAGGCGACTCCGGGAAACGTAAATGTTGCCTGGTTGCCCGGACCGGTGACGACAGCAATGCCGGTCGGAGGCAGTGTCTGCCCGCTCGTGAGGTTCTGCAGCACCAGATCAGTGTTGGCAATCGAACTGCTCACGTCCTCGCTGAAGACAAATCGCAGGCGATGCGGTGGCGCTGGCAGCGTCACACCGTCAAAGAGAAACTCGATCGAGGTAACCGTCGGTGCAAAGATGTCGGGATGTTCCAGTGCGCCGATGTCGATCCGAGCATTGAGCAGGCGCGCAAAGCCGGGGCCGCGCTGATCGAATGCCGGTCCGGGAGGAGACGCAAACGCGGGATTCCCCGCATCGCGCGCGATGCTGCCGGCAGGAATCGCATGGGTGCGGGTCGGTCCACCATTGTTCGTCAATGGACCAAGGTTGGGATTGCCGAAGATCGTGTTGGTGAGCCCCCCCACCCCGGTGCTGGCCGACTGGTTGATGTTGAAGCTTCCGGTGAGCGATCCGGTGTTGACCATGTTCCCGCTGATCGTTCCGTTGGCGACAATGCTGTTGTTGAGCGTCATCGTGGCCAGGTTGTGCAGCCCACGACCGTTCCCTGTGGCGGCGGAGTTGCCGGCGATCGTCAGGTGGGCGGCGTTGGTTGTGCCCCCGGACACATGAATCCCCCCGCCGCGGGCGGTGGCGGTATTGGTCGAGAGCGTCGAATTGGTGATGTTCAGCGACGAAGCGGCGAAAATCCCCCCGCCGTCGCGACCGGCGGAATTGCTGTCGATGGTGCTGTCGTTGATCGCAACCGTACCCGCGCCCACCACAAGTCCCCCGCCGTCGCGACTGGCTGTGTTACGGGAAAGGGTAGACCGTCTGATGCTGGCCGGGCCACCGAAGTACGCGCCACCGGCGTCACCGTTGATGGCCTCGTTCAGCTCCGCCTCCAGCCGGTCAACCTCCAGCGAGCCAGGTCCATTGACCAGACGATAATCCAGACCCCCGCCCGTCGCTGCGGTGTTGTCGGCGAGACTCACGCTTGTCAACGTTGATACTCCCTGGGACGGTCCGTCCTGCAGGAGGATGCGTGCCCCGCCTCCGAGAGAGCCGGCGCTGTTGGAGGTGAACGCGCTGTTGCCGATGGTGACTCGACCCCGCGCCACCAGATAAGCCCCCCCACCGTCCACGCCCGCAGTGTTCATCGTGAAGGCGGAATCCTCGATGACCGTCGTCAGCTCGGAACTGGAATACACCGCGCCTCCGACCCCGCTGGCGGAATTGGAGTTGAACACGCTGTTGCGAAGCGTCAGCGATCCGAACCGGTTGCTGATCGCCCCACCCTGCCCGGGATTGCCCACGGCCGAGTTGTTTTCCAGAATGGAGTTCTCCACCGTCAGGCGACCGCGCAGGTTATCGATCCCGCCTCCGTCAGGACCGCGTCCATTCGTGATCCGCAGTCCGCGCAGGATCACCGGGACTTCGTTCAGCAGCGTGCTGGCAGCGATCTCCAGAACCGCAAAGTCAGCGGTGGCGTTTCGGCGGATGTGGACGGAGAGCGATGGCCCGCCGTCGATCGTCAACGGCCAGTTGATCACCGGAAGAGCACTGTTGAGCAGGTGGGTGCCGATCCCCGCGCCGGAGAAGGTGATCGTGTCATGCGCCACCGTCGCGTTGGCATCCAGGATCGCCTCGCGGAGGCTCAGTTCCGGCCCCGGCGCCACGACGTCGGCTGTTGTGTTGACGACGAAGGTTGCCGGCAAGTATCTCGGTTCGAGACGCTCGGGCAGAAACGCTCGATGATCCTGGTGAGTCATTGTACACCTCCGCTGAGGTTAGCAGCACAAAAAAGGGTTGTTAGAAGAACACCCGAGGGGAAACGGAAGTCTACAGAAAGTCTACCACATTGTACAACAGAAACTGGTTTGCAAACCTCAAGTCCGACCGGGATGTGCGCCCCCTCCCCAGCCCGCGCCATGGCAGCCCCCTCTCGATATACTGTCTTGCCCAATGGCAGCTCCTACGACCCCTGCACGCAGGCTTCGTCAGCTTCTGGCCGCCGGGATGGTGCCGATGCCGGGGGCATTCAATGCGCTGACCGCCCGGTTGATCGAGAAGATCGGTTTCCCGGCGGTGTACGTCAGTGGTGCGGGTCTGAGCAATGCTACATGCGGGGTGCCGGACATCGGGTTAATCGGTTTACCGGAATTCGCCACGCTGGCCGGCTATATCGCATCGGCGGTGACGATCCCCGCTGTCTGCGACGCGGATACAGGCTTCGGCGGGCCAAGCAATGTGGCCCGCACCGTGCAACTGTTTGAGCGCGCAGGTCTGGCGGGACTGCACCTCGAAGATCAGGAATTTCCCAAACGATGTGGACATCTGGCGGGCAAGTCGATCATCCCCTGTCAGGAGATGGTTGAGAAGCTCCGTGCCGCCGTTGCTGCCCGAAGCGACGCGGATTTCCTGATCATCGCCCGGACCGACGCCCGGGCTGTGGAAGGGTTCGACGCCGCCGTGGAGCGGGCCCGGCGATATCTGGAGGCAGGGGCGGATGCGATCTTTCCCGAAGCCCTGGAGACGCCCGCCGAGTTCGCCGAGTTCGCCCGCGCGATCTCCGCGCCGCTGATGGCCAACATGACTGAGTTCGGCAAAGGCCCGTTGCTCAGCGTGAGTCAACTGCAGTCGATGGGCTATCGGATGGTGATCTTCCCGCAGACGGTGTTGCGGGTCATGATGAAATCAGCCGAGCAATGCCTGCGCGAGCTGAGAACCTCTGGAACGCAAACCGGCTGGCTGGATCGGATGCAGACGCGACAGGAGTTGTACGAACTGCTGCAATATGATCCCAACGCCAATCTGTGGACGGGGCAAGAACCTCCGCCCGCATCCTGATCCCCCTCCCAGTCTCCGTCCATTGCCCTCCGTCGAGTCAATACCGGCCATGGCATTCGGCATGACACCACCGGTAGCGCGCGGTTACATTCCGCCTGTGCTCGGGCCGATTCTTCTGCTGCTGATTGTAAGTTTCGTGATTTCGTGGCTGCTGACAGCCGCGATGGTGCACATCGCGCCGCGGATCGGATTCGTCGATCGGCCGGGGCATCGGAAGATTCATTCCAATCCCAAGCCACTGGGCGGAGGGGTGGCGATTTTCTGGGCGATCGCACTTCCGATGCTGCTGGGGGTTGCTGCGCTCTGGGTAGTGGAGGTGACCCCGCGGGAAACAACCGGCTCGACAAACCAGACGCAAACAGGCAGGTTCGATGACTTCCTGGCCATCGATGAAAACCGTGCGGCTCTGATCACAGGCGCAAAGCAGCAATCCACGATGGCGCTGGGGCTGGTGCTTGCCGCGCTGGCTCTGCACGTGCTGGGCCTGATCGACGACCGCCGCGCCCTCGGCCCCTGCCTGAAGCTAGTGGTTCAGCTGGCGGTAATCGCCGTTTTCGTGACGCTGTTTGAGGTCCGGGCTCTTACCGCGTTGGACAAGCTCGGACTCGGAACGGCGCCGTCCATTCTGTTGACGGTTTTGTGGATCGGGACGATCACCAATGCCTTCAATTTTCTGGACAACATGGACGGTCTCTCGGCCGGGGTGACGGCGATCTGCACGATTGCGTTCCTGATT
>JAVQWE010000308.1:0-4120 GCA_033579175.1 Phycisphaerales bacterium
CATCATAGAACCATCGCCCTCACACAACCGCCGACGTAAAATGGCGAAATTCAGTCTGGAAGTTACGCATCGGCTGCGTTGCAGACATCGATTCGTAACGATCGGGCTGCCGGCGAGAACTGCGGCGTGAAACTCGAACGGAAAAGTCGAATGATCCTTGTGTCCCGCCGGACCCGATGCTGGCTGCTCTTGACCGGGACACTGCTGTTTCTGGGCACCGGCTATAGCGCGGTGTATCGCGCCGGGCTTGGTCCGCGGGAAAGGAGCGACTTCACCGTGTATTGGCACGCCGGGCAAGCCGTGCTGCAGGGATCAGACATTTACGAAGCCCAGAACTCGCGCGGCTGGAAATACATGTACCTTCCGGTCTTCGCCGCCACGATATCGCCATTGAGCTTGCTCCCCAAGCCTGTGGCGGCGGGGGTTTGGTATCTGCTCAACGTGGCCGCGCTGCTGCACCTGGCCTGGATTGCGGTTCGATTGGCTTCGGGGACGAGCCCCCGAGATTACAGACTCACGTTGTTCGTGGTGATTCTGATACTGAGTGCCTGGCCATGGCTGAGCGCGTTAACCCGCGGTCAGGTATCGGTCCTGCTGGCGTGGTGCGCAACGATCGCGATCGATTTTTGGATTCGCCAGTCCGCTGCGGTCTTTCGTTCGACCGGTGCAGGACTGGCCCTGGCCGGCGCGATCGTGCTGAAAGTGTTCCCTATCCTCGTGCTGGCCTGGCTGATGCTGATGCGTCGTTGGCGGGAGGTCGTGATCACCTTTGTCGCATTGCTGCTCTTGACCTTCGCTGCTCCGGCTCTCGTGTTCGGCTGGAATGCGAATCTCAAGCTGCTGTACCAATGGGCCCGCACCGTGCTGGTGCCGCTCAGTGATGTCAGCGCGGAAGAGAATGCGCGTTATGCGCAGATGGCGGACCCGCGGATCGACAAAAACCAGAGTGTTCGAGCTGTTGTGGTGCGGATCATCGCCCCCGATGAAGAACATGGGGAGGCTGATCGGGCGGAACGAACGGCGCGAGCCGTGGCGCTTGTTATCAACGCGGGCCTGCTGGTGCTGTCGGTGGTGGCTTTGCGGCGAGGGGTGCACCGTCAGCGGGATCGGCCTGCCGGCCCCGGGCGGGAGGCGCAGATCTCGTCAGCGGGCGTGGTGCTCCTCTTGTGCTTGTTTCTCGCACCGGTCTCGTGGACGCACAACTACGTTCTGGCAATGCTGCCACTGGCCACCGCGGTCTCCCGTGGATGGTGTTCCGGCAACGTGACCTTCCAACCCGCGTATCGCATCGCGGTGGGAATCTGGCTTGCGGGGATGCTCGGGGGGCTGACACACCCGATCTATCATGTCGGAGGACACCTGATGGCCGCGATGGCGATCTGGGTCGTTCTTGTTCGGGATTTGCTGCAGTCGGGCGCGCCCCCGGAAACCCGCGATCCGCTGCTGATCCACGCGCGGGATACCACTCCTTCAACTCCCCTGATGCAGGCAGGTGCTGAATGATCGCATCCCGTCCGGTCGATTCCATGGATGCCAATGGAATGTCACCCAACTGGCATCACGGGAACAGCCCCTTGAGACGGCAGGCATCGGCCACACGGTCGATGGCGATGGTGTAAGCGGCGGTGCGATAATCGCAGTCGGCCTCCTGAGCCTTGGCGTGTACTTCAGCGAACGCCTTCTCCATGATTTTCTGCAACTCGTCCTCGACTTCTTTCTTGGTCCAGAAGAAGTTCTGCAAGCCCTGCACCCATTCGAAGTAACTGACGGTGACACCACCGGCGTTGGCGAGAATGTCCGGCAGGATGGTAATGCCATTCTCCCGCATGATTTCGTCCGCAGCCGGAGTGGTGGGGCCGTTGGCGCCTTCGGCGACGATGCGGGCCTTGATGTGGGGGGCGACTTCGGCGTCGATCGTGTTTTCCATGGCCGCTGGAATCAGTACGTCACAGTCAGTCATCAGAAGTTGCTGATTGCTGATTTCGTCGCCGTGCCCGCGGCTGAAACCCGCAAGCGTGCGGTGTTTTTTGACGTACGCCGCCGCCGCTTCGACGTCGATGCCCTTGTCGTTGCGAATCGCGGCGTCACGGTCGCTGATCGCCACAATTGTGGCCCCCCGCTCCTTCAGGAGCCTGGCGGCCCAGGAGCCGACGTTCCCGAACCCTTGGACGGCCACTTTCAGTCCTGCCAATGTCTTGCCCTTGGTGCGCAAATACGCGCGCAGGACGTTCATTACCCCACGACCGGTGGCCTCTTCACGGCCGACGCTGCCCCCGATGCTGACCGGCTTTCCGGTGACCACACCCAGTTCCTGGTGGCCCACCATCATGCTGTAGGTATCAAGCAGCCACGCCATGGTCTGGGCGTCGGTACCGGCGTCAGGCGCGGGAATGTCTTCCTGCGGACCGATGATCGGCATGATTTCACTGGTATATCGACGGGTCAGGCGCTCTTTCTCACCCATCGACAGCTTCTTGGGTTCACATACGACGCCCCCTTTGGCTCCACCGAAGGGAAGCTCGACGAGCGCGTTCTTGAAGGTCTGGATCATGGCCAGCGCCATGACTTCATCCCGGTCGACCGAGGCATCGAACCGAATCCCCCCCTTGAACGGGCCGCGGGCATTGCTGTGTTGCACCCGATAGCCGGTGAAGACCTGGATGCGCCCGTCGTCCATGCGAATCGGGCAGGACACCGTGAGCACGCGCTTGGGAGTAGAAAGCACGGTTCGCCAGGTGCTGTCCAAACCCATGCGGTCATACACGCGATCAAAGTAGGTGTGAGCGTTCTGCCAGAATTTCGAATGCGATTCGACGACCGGCGCCAGCTTGTTGGTTGTGTCGGTCATCTGTGGCGCCTCAAGGGTGGATGGTGACATGTGAACGTCAGGCTTGTGGCCTTGGCTCCTTGTCAAATGAGGCGGGGGATGGGGGTTCCCCAACCGCCGCCTCGGAAAAGCGGGTCTGGTTGCAGCTCCGCCAGCCGCAACGCGTTCCCAGAGTATACCGGCTGAGCATCCGTTTGTGCAGTCATGCTCAGGTGCCACGGGAGCCGACGTAAATTCTGTCGCCGCCACAACTTGCGCGCATTCCTGCAGCCTGCCGGCTGCTTGTGCCACCCCCAGGCGACCCGGGTTGCCCAGCCCCGGCAAGGCGATGTTGGTGCTGCTTTTTGCGGCAGACGACCGTTCAAGAACCTGACTTACCGGAAGTTTCCCCCGCTGGCTGCGTTGTGGCTGTTCGCGACAGGAAATCCCGGGTTGCCAAGGCATACTGCCGGACAACCTCGTCCTCATCGTTTACGAGCCGCTCCAGCACCCGCCGGCGGGTCTCCTCGCTGAGCGATTCAACGGTGGTCAGCACCATGACCCGCTGCATCCAGTCCTTGCTGGCGGCCTGCCGCAGGGCCAGTTCCCCGCGGCGTGGGTCCGAGGCCATCAGGCAACTGACGTACATCGCCCAGGCGCGTACATGAGGGCTTGGATCGCTCATACCCTGCTCGATGGCCTCTCGGAGCTGGCGCAGTGTCTCTTGCGCCTGGTCGGCGTTGGGAGTCTGGCTGATGAGCGAAATGAACTGTGCGAACATCTCCTGCATGCGGATTTTCGTTCCCGCATCTCCCAATGTGAGCTTCTTGAAAAGCTCGCTGCGGGTTGTCGCGTTCATCAGTGCCGTCGGCTGTCGTTCGATGAGCTTCAGGTTGAAACGATAGCCCCCGGGACCGGGGGCGGCGACGGACTGCGACGGAACCGGGTTGGTAAAGACGCTGAAATACAAAGGAAACGACATCTCCGGACGGGCCTGGATGGTGTTCCAGAGCGGCCCCTGATCGATGCGGCAGGTATGTTCGATCGTATCGTTGCGACGAAGGATCAGTTTCTGCCCGAAGCGCTCAAAGGTTACCCCGAAAAACTGGCCGCCGCCCCCGCCTTTGATCGAACAATCAAACCAGAGGTCTGGCCGCAGCGCTCCGTTGGGACCGAGCGCGATGTCGAAGGGACCATTGTTCTTGAGCACGACGGTCACGATCATCGGCTCCCCGAAGCCGAACGGCACCTTCCCCGCGCTGGCTGTCAAAGAGTAGAAACTGCTGGGCTTCTCGAGGATATCCAGCCAGCGCA
>JAVQWE010000309.1:0-4119 GCA_033579175.1 Phycisphaerales bacterium
TGCCAGCTCGAACTGACGGATGAAATCCCGCCCGATCAGGCTTCTGCCGTCGGTCAGAAAGGCCTCGGCCAGCAGGTTGCCGAAGTAGCTTCCGCCGGCCGGAGTGAAGTGTATCCCGTCGGACAGCAAGCCGTTGAGTTCGAAAAACCGGGGCGTCCCGGCCACGCGGTAAAGGTTGATGAAGCCCAGCCCGCGTTGAGTGGCGACATCGAACATCCCCTCCACCAGCTCCGGCAGCGCGGCCGAGCCTTGGTTGTACGTGCCGACCAGCACGATCTCCGATGACGGAGCACCGGCCCGCAACCGATCCACGAGCTGCCCGATCCGCATAGCGTAGCTGGTCCGGGTTTCCGACTGATCGTTCTGCCCCAGCCAGATCATCACCAGATCCGGATCCAGCAGCCCGAGCTGCTGGTCAAACGTGCTGTTGCGCCACAGGAAGTTCTTCACCCCCCAGCCCCCGTTGGCGGCCCGGTGAATGCGAATCCCGGGCTGATCGCTCTGGCTCACGTGCCCCAGAATCGCCACCGGCCCGTTCCGGTGCGGGTGGTAACTGAAGGCGGCCTGCCCCGTCGGAACGGCTGGAAGCGTCAGGGAGAACGTACCTACGCCGAAATCCGCAGAATCCGTGCGGATCGTCGCCACAACCGGCCCGGACGTTCCCAGGCGGATATCGAATGAACCCCGCTCCGGGCCTTTCAGATAATGGATTTGCACGGTGCGATCGTGCGGATAGACGTCGGCGGAATTCGGCCATGCGGATTCGCCGTCATACTCGTTCCACAAGCCGTCGAGCGAATGATGCGGCGGATAATCGCTGTTCAGCCCGGAATGCGTCCAACCCTGATTGAACGCGCCACCGGTCCACAAGCTCAAACCCTGATATCCGTATCCCGCGTTGCCATACACCTGCTGAAGCCGCTGCCGAAACACCGGCAGGTACGACCCCGGATTAAACGACAGGGAATCCCCCAGCACCAGCACGTTGGCGGTCTGCCCGCGTCGGAGCCGTGCTTTGGTGTCGGCGAACGCCTCCCGCAGGTTGACCATGGGTGGTGCACCTGCGACAGTGGTGCTCAGGCCGGCAACGACGGCAGACACGAGAATCAACCAGAACCGCATGGCATCTTCTCCCAGTACCGATCAAAGCAAAAAAGACCGGACTGGTTGTACTCGGCCAGCACCGCGCTCCGCAAGGCACATTTCGGGAGTCCGCAAGACAATCTGCCGGTCGGCGACGCTTGGCGTTCGCACGCCGCCAGCCCTACAATGGCCTTGGCGATGGAAAGGATAGCGCACTTTGTCCACCCTGACAGCTGAACCGAAGACCACGACGCGATCCATCGCCCCCTTCCTGCTGCGCCGGTTGCATTCCCTGACGGGAATCCTCTTCGGCGGGTATGTGATGCTTCACCTGACCATCAATGCCACGCTGGCCGAGGGGTCCCGGTATGACGGGCAGCCCACGATCTACCAGCTCCAGGTAGACCGGATTCACAGCCTTCCGTTCCTGGGGTTGCTCTCGGCCGGCCTGATCCTGCTTCCGATCGTGTACCACACCATCCACGGCTTCCACGTGCTGTTTTCCGGCAGGCAGAACGTCGCGGAATATGGGTATGCGCGCAACTGGCTCTATCTTCTGCAGCGGATCAGCGCGTTGATCCTGGTGCTGTTCATCGCCTTCCATTACCTGGCATTCAAAGGGGCTTTCAACCAGGTCCTTGGGGAGGAAATGCACTTCGTTCCCAGCCGGGCCACCGAAAGCACGATCCTGCATTTCCAGAAGCACTGGTGGATCGGGTGGATTGTCTACCCGATCGGGGTGCTGGCGGCCGCCTTCCACACCGCCAACGGCTTTTTCGCCGCCGCCATTGCCTGGGGTCTGACGGTTTCGACGGCGGCGCAGCGCCGGTGGGGCGTGATCTGCTTGGCGTTGTTCCTGTTCATGCTCACCGCCGGCTTCACGGCGATCGTGGCGGTGATGCGCCACGAGCCGGTGGCTCCGATCGAGAAATCCATCCCGCGCGTGCAGGTTCCCCCGGTGGATCAGACCAGAGCATCCATCGCGGCACTGCGCCAGCCTTGCCCGAACTGGTGGTATCTGCCGCGCAACAACTGCCCGATCAGCAGCGGATAGCGCTTCAGGATCGACCGCCGCATGGCCGCACGTTGTCGGGCGAAGGTCGCCTTCGCCTCCACCAGCAGGATTCTCTGATCCGACGCAGGCACCCCCTGCTCCAGCAACCGTCGTTTGAGGCTGTCGGCCATTTCCGCCACCCGAAGGTGATACCGCTCGTCCACGGCACGTCTGGCCTCGACATAGCGCCGCCACAGACCCTTGCGCCTCCCCCCGATCGCCTGCGTCGGGTGCTGCCGGTATTCGTTGAGCGTCTGTTCGATGATCCGTGTTTCCGCCAGAGCCGATGCCGCAACCGCCACCCAGCCATCGAACGGCCAGGGAGCCGGCACGGGCAGCAAGGCCGGCCTGAGCCGGCTGGCAACACCCATGGTGGCCCCGGCGACGAAGCTGTGCCGTAGAAGCAGCTCAAACGCCCGCCCCTGGCGCACGATCGCCCGGCAGCGTTCGCAGAAGTGGACCGTATCCCAATGCGTGTGCCCCAGCGGCTGAAGCTGTCGGTCCACCACGCGCGCATCACAGAACACCAGCCCGACCGTCGGCGAAGCCGCAAACTCCTGCTCAAACCGGGCGAGCTTCTGCGGTTGCCAAAGATCATCCTGATCGCTGAACAGGACAATCTCTCCGGAAGCGCGCGCAAACGCCTGAGCAAAGTTGGCGTGCAGACCGATGTTCGTCCGATTCTCAAAAATCCGCACCGGAAACGGCGCCGCCCGCGCAAACTCCCGCAGAATCTCCACCGTCTGGTCCGAAGAGCCATCATCGCACACCACCAGCTCATCCGGCCGGCGCGACTGCGCCAGGAAGCTCTCCAACTGCGGGCGCAGGTAGTCGGCGCCGTTGTACGTGCACATCGCAATGCTCAACCGGCAGGACATCCTTCCTCTGATGCTATCGGCGAGTTTGACAGCCCGCGACGGCGGTCCTAAATACGCTCCAATGCTCCGGGGCGTTTTCCCCTGCTGCTGCCTTGCGCTTCTGCTGGCCGGCGCTTCGTGCCAGCCGCACACCGCCCCCGCGCAGCGCGAGGCGGCGTTCGGACCGGAACGGCTCCGACTCCACCCCGTTTTTACCCGCTTCAAGGACTGGACCGGCGACGGCGAACCCGACGGCATCGAAGCCATGGTAGAGTTCCTCGATGCGTTCGGCGATCCGACCAAAGCCAGCGGTCGGCTGATCTTCGAATTGTTCGAGTATAAGACCCACCAACCCGACCCCCGAGGCCGACGGCTCGCCAGCCCCTGGATCGGCGAGCTCACTTCCGATCAGGCCCAGCGCGAACGCTGGAACCGCGCCAGCAGAACCTACGCCTTCCAACTGGCTTTGCCCGGGCTGGACCCCGCAAGAGATTATGTCCTGACCGCCCAGTTTGACTCCCCCGACGGCCGACGTTTTTTTGACCAACTGGTTGTCGAAGCCCGTCGTGAAGGCACGCGACGGCCCGCCACACAGCCGGCAACCCGGGAGATGACCCGTGGCGACCGCTGATCGTTCATCCCTCCCGCTCCTGCAGCTTGACCCCATCCCGCGACTGCTGTCGCGCGCCCGCAGCGAGCTGGCCGCTGACTTCCCCCCCTCCGGAAGCTTTGCAATCGGCAGAGCCCCCGGGCGGCTGGATGTGATGGGGGGCATCGCCGATTACACCGGCTCGCTGGTGTGCGAAATGCCGCTGGCCTGCGCCGCGGGTGTGCTCACTCAGCCGCGCCAGGACGGCTGGCTGCAGGTCTTCTCCTTTACCCTGCTGGATGAACAGCGACCCTTCGCCGCACGCATCGCCGTGGATCAGCTGGCCAAGGCCTCGCTCCCGCAGTTGCGGGCGGAGTTCAGCGCCCCGGATCGACGCTGGGCCGGCTACCTGCTGGGCTGTTTGGCCCTGCTCCAGCACGAAAACCTGATTGACCTGGCCCGCCAAGCCAAGGGGGGGCTGAGTCTGGCGTTGCTCAGTGATGTGCCCCTGGGGGCGGGGGTTTCCAGCTCGGCGG
>JAVQWE010000310.1:0-4119 GCA_033579175.1 Phycisphaerales bacterium
CCGGGCGGTGCGGCGGCGCAGGAGTATACCTTCACCCCTGCCGCGCAGTTCTTCCTGCAGCCCAACACATCCTACTGGCTGCGGGCAACCGGCATCGCCGGCAGCAGCTGGGATTGGCGCGGGAACTCACCGGCGATCGTGCCGACGGGCATCGCCACGTACGGTGGGCAGTCGCTGTTCACCACCAATGCAGGAACCTCATGGACGACCTCCACCACGATCAACAGCTTCCAGCTGAACGAGATTCCTGAGCCGGGGGCAATTCTCGCCGCCGCCGGGGTGGGGGCATTGCTGCTGCGTCGTCGCGGCGGGTGATTCCGCGCGGGTTTTGAGGCCGAAGCGATCTGAGAGGGATCGACCGCCCCTGCTCCCATCGGCAATTCTGGTGCACTCCGTTTCGGGAGACGGTTGCACACCGGCGCGTCAGCGAAGCACGGACGACCCTGCCGGCGACCGGCGGGGTGCGCCGGGCCTCAAGCCAGCTCGGTAAGGACGGTCGGTTCTCCCATACGATCCTGATCCCGACCCTCTTCCAAGGGTCTTGAGGCAAAAACAGACCGCCCGACCCCCTGCATCGCCGGCCGGCCGCCGAACGCCGGCGGCAGAGACTGGTTGAACCTCGTCGCCAGGATGGCAAAATCCGCCAGATCCACCAGCCCGGTGTAGTCGAAATCCCCCTGGCTGAAGGTGCCCGCGGTGTTGAAGTGGGCCGAAAGCACCGAAAAATCGGCCAGATTCACGCTGCGATCACGGTTGGCGTCGCCGGCCAGGACGAAGAAATCGAGCTGCGCACCTCCCGCAAGGGGGTTGCCCGCCAGGTCGGTAATTCCCGCGGGGTTGAGAGTTACCCTGTAATTGCCGTCGGGCAGCGCATTACCGACAACTCCCAGCAAGGCGCTGTTGGTGGCCGGGTCGTACGTCAGGCTGAGCATCGAAGGATCGACTGGCTGGCCGGCCGTCAGGTTCTGCACGATGAAATTCGATGGCAACAGGCTCCCGCCTACATTCTCGCTGAAAGTTACCATCACCCCTTGCCCGCTCTCGAAGGTGAAGAGCGGTGGGCCGAGAAGGGTCGGAGGGGTGGTATCTATGTTGACCACCACCTCGCTGGCGGTCGACGCGCCATACAGGTCAATCACCGTGACACGCAGCCGGTAGCTGCCGGGCACCCCGTTGAACGTGACAAAGGTGTTCCTGGCCGAGTTGAAGTTGTCCAGTTCGAATGTCGCGCTGCCGCCTGGCGGGGTGGTGACCACGCTCCAGTCATATCGCAACGTCGGCTCGCCCTGATCGTCGGCGCCCAGCGCCCCGATCGCCACGGTGAACCGGTTCGTCGGGTTGGGGTTGGCAAACGCGGGTGTGGCGATCGTCGGTGGGCTGTTGATCGTGGTTGACGTGAAGTTCTCGCTGGTCAGTGAGCTGCCGCTGATCGTCACCGGGCGGGCGTTATTCACGAAGGACAGCCCGTCCTTCGCCACGGAAAGCGTGTAGTTGCCCGGCGACAGGCCGTCAAAATAATAGTACCCGCGCGAATCGGTCTGGATCGTCTGCGAGCCGGGTGCCAGCGTGACCGTTGCCCCGCCGACGCCGTTCCCCAGATCGGTTACGCGGCCGCTGATGGAAAAGGTCGAAAGCGGCCCGTAGGTCAGGTTCAGGCCGGTCAGATTGGAGCCAACGTTCAGAGGATTGGAGAAGGTCGGAGTATAGGTTGCCCCGGGCGACACCGCCCGGAGGTAAGCCAGCCCCGCCGGAACCCGCAGCGTAAAGTGCACCGCCTGGCTCCCGGTGAGGAACTGGAGCGTGTTGGAACCGGTGGTGACATCCAGCAACTGTCCGGGGGGCGTGCCGATCACCTGCCCCATCAACTGGAACCCCCGCTCGTTGATGTTCACACCTGTGGCATCCGCGAAATTGACCACCGCCGGCAACTGCGGCGAGCGGAACAGGTCATATCCCGGCTTGACCGCCGTCAGCGGGTAGGCTCCCAGCGGGGTGTTGGGAAGCGTGTAATTCCCGTTGAGGTCGGTGGGTTCGGTGATCAGGCCGTTGCTCACCAGCGCGCCGGGCACGGGCATTCCGGCGACATCCAGAACCTTGCCGGTGATCTTGAACGCCTGCTGGCGCGTGCTGAAGTCCACATCGCTGCGATGTGCGGTCACCGAAAGGGGATTGGTGAACAGCGCGGTCTGGATCGACCCTCCCAGCACCGCGTTGATCGTGTAAGTTCCGGAAACGACGTTGGTCAGGGTGTAGGTCCCGTCGGAATCCGTGTAGCCAAAACGGTAGTTTGCGTGGTTCGAAGCCAAGCCGTTGTGGACCAGGATTCCGGGGGCGGGATTGCCGGTGCGGTCGAGAATCTTCCCTTCCACTCGATAGCGATTGCTCGGAGGCGTACCGACCGTGATCAGCCGCGAGGTTGAGTAGACGTTTCCGGTTCCGTCGCTGATGCTCAACCGAACCCGATACTGTCCGGCCGACGACCAGCTTTTCACCGCCGACGCCGAGCCACCGGCGAACGTACGGTCGCCGAAATCCCAATAGTAATGCAACGGATTCCCGTCGGCATCGAAGCCCGTGGCGGTGAAATTCACGGGTTGTCCGACTCCGACATTCAGGCTGGAAGCGCTCAATGACCCGGTGGGGGCGTTGGGTGAGCGCGTGAAGGCAATTTGCACATCCATCGCCGGCACGGTTCCGGGGATTTTGGCCACCGGGGTGATGCTGATGCCATACACCGGGTCTGTCCAGGTGCGGCCGAGCGCGATCCCTGCATCGTTTTTGGCGTCGGGTGTCAGAGGGGTGGTATCCAGCAGGTGGCTGCCGTTGTTGCTGGACGACCACGGGTCCCACCGCACGGTGACCCCGTTCATCAGCCAGGAATTGCTGGCGTAACCGGGGTGCTGTCGGAATTCGATCCAGTAATCACGATCCGGGTCGCGCTGGATGCGAATCGCGTAGCTGTTATTGGCGTCGAGCACCCCGCGGTCGTGGGCATGAATCCGATAGACCCCGTTGCTGGTGACGGTCGTGACATTGGAGCTGGGAAGCCACCCCAGCCGGTTCTTTTCATAGCTGTTGAAGTGGTTGGCGCCCGCGGTGGCCGAACCCATCGTGTCGTAAGTATCGCCGTATTCCTGATTTGCGCCGGGTCCGACGATGGTTTCGGCGGCGGTTGGGGTCCAGTAGTTGGCGTGCCAAAGCCCGAAATTATGTCCGAATTCATGCGCCGCCACCCCTGGGGAGGAGCTTTTCAACCAGCACCCGCGTGCCCCGACGTACGCGGCGCCACTGAAGTTCCCCGGGCCACCCTGATATCGCACCGCTTCCAGGTCGTAGTTGATGTAATTCCAGTTGGGGTTGGCATTTGCGGCGGCCATGCGGGCGTCGTTCAGCACCGATTCGATACCCGCCGCGGTGTAATGCGCTTGCGTCCCGGGCAGGACAATCAGATCGGTAACCGTGGTCACCATGCTGGTGGCACCAAAGCTGTTTTCCTGCATGAAGGCATCCACGCTGGCCATCATGGACATCACACTGGCCGCCGACTGGGGGTCGGCTGTTGGGGTATCGGCCCAGGTGGCGCGAATGATCAGCACCGAAATCACCCCCGTGGTCTCCGACTCTGACCCACGGCGCCCGATGGGGATGGCGTCGTCCGGCGTGGGCAGGGCGGGCATCATGTTGCCAGCGTGATCGACGCATAACAGCCGCCGGGATTCGAGCCACTCAACCCCCGGCACAGAACAGCGCTTTCGATTCCGCGGGTGCAATTGACCCTCCTGAAGGAAAGTAAGGGAAGTTTACCGAATCTCCGCTCCGGCCGGTAGCCCGTGAGGCTTTCCGGGGGCACCATCGTCGCGGGCTCAGCGCTGCGCAACGGGGGTTGGCGGGCTGCCTCCGGGTTTCTTCGAACTCGCAAAGGAGACTCGGGAGACCCACCCTCGAGCCACCGGCCGGGAAAGCGGTCCGCGGGCTGAGACTCGCAAAGAAAACTCTCCAGTCATGAGAAACCCTCCCGCGGGCAAGCAATACTCCCCGGCGATGCGGTGGGCCAAAGCCCGCCCGTTGATTCACGGAGTCGGCATAACTCGTTGAGGTGGCGCATGTTACGTTCGAAGC
>JAVQWE010000311.1:0-4104 GCA_033579175.1 Phycisphaerales bacterium
GAGGCGGCGGCGGGGAAGATACCCTCTCCGGGGGCGCCGGGCACAATCGTCTCGATGGCGGAGGGGGCAATGACCGCCTCAACGGCTCTGGCGGGCCGGACACGCTTCTGGGGGGTGACGGCAACGACCGTCTGTACGGCGGGGGCGGCAACGACAGCATCGAAGGCGGCGGCGGGGTGGATTCCGCCTTCGGGGGATCGGGCGACGATTTTCTCGTCGGGGGAGGGTCCAACGACAAGCTGCACGGCGAGGCCGGCAACGACACGCTCATCGGGCGAAGCGGTGCCGACCTGCTCGACGGTGGTGACGGCACCGACTCTTCCGACGAAGATGAGAACGACAACCGCATCAGCATCGAGGTGCTCCGATGAGAAACACTGCGTTTGGCCGTTTCCGTGGGGGACGGGCGTTTCGTGACCGCGCGCGGCAGCTGCCTGAATCCCTTGAGCCACGGCGGCTGCTGTCGGCGGCGCTCGACCTGATCGGAGTGACGGCGTTGCGGAATGATCCGGCCTTCAGCGGTATCGACGGCGGGGGTGTGAGCGTCGCCGTGATCGACACAGGGCTGGACATCACTCATCCGCTGATCGCTCCGAACTTCCGGGCGGGTGTGGACGTGGTGAGCGGTGCTTCGACTCCTACCGTGACCAATCCCCACGGCACCCACGTGGCCGGCATTGTGGGCGCCCGTCCGGACCCGGCTCGAAACTACAGTGGTGGCGTGGCTCCCGGTGTCGGGCTGATCGGGATCAATGTCTTCCGGCAGGTCAGCGGGGGTGAAGTGTCGGCCGACAACCGTTCGATCGAACGCGCGCTGCGCTGGGTGATCGACAATCGCGCAGCGCACAACATCGTGGCCGTCAACATGAGCCTGGGCAGCGGGTTTTTCACGTCCCCGGAGCAGGTGAGCGGGGATATCTATCTGGATGAGATCCGCGAACTGGAGTCGGCCGGGGTGACGGTTGTCTCCGCCTCGGGAAATACCTATGGCGTGGTGCGCGATGCTTCGACGGGGCAGCAGTTTAACCTGCAGTTTGCCAATTCGGCGTCTCCCGGAATTATCAGCACGCTGAATGTGGGGGCGGTGTGGGAAGACAATGAAGGCGGGAACTTCTACTGGGCGGGCGGCAACACGATCGACCTGAGCACGGCCCCGGATCGGGTGGTGAGCTTCAGCCAGCGTCCTCCGACGGGCGTGGGCAACGCGATTTTCGCCCCCGGAGCCATCATCCGTTCAACCTGGCCGGGTAATCAACTGCATGAAACCCAGGGAACCAGCATGGCCAGCCCGATGGTGGCCGGAGCCGTCGCCCTGCTGCAGGATGCCTCACTCACCTTCGCCGGGCGGCTGCTGTCGCCCTTTGAAATACGCGATATCCTGCTGAGCACCGGTCGGAGCATCGTCGACGGGGATGACGAAGATGACGCCCTGTTTATCGATGCCAACGACAACGGCGCGGCCGATGAGGGTGAGATCGTCTCGCTGTCCAATACCGGCAACCGCTACGTGCGGCTGGATGTGTATGAGGCCGTCAAACGGGTTCGCGACCGTGCCGGGGGCGGGGGAAGCGCGCCGGCGGGTGACCCCAACAGCGTGTTGAGCGGCGCCATCCTCGGGCCGACGCTGAATGGCGCGCCGGTGGACGCCATCGAGGGAGTCATCGGCTCGGATGGCGCCGTAGCGATCGGAAACCGCGATGTCGATCTCTACCGGTTCACCGTGGCCGTTCCCGGCGAAGTCACCATTGAAGTCGCCCCCAGCCGCGCCAATCGCAACGATTTCAATTCCTTCCTGCGGCTGTTCCGCGCCAATGGCACCCAGTTAGCCGCCGACGACAACTCCGGTGTCGGGGATTTCTCGCAGATCCGCCGGCAACTTACCCCGGGAACCTATTACGCCGGGGTGAGTGGGGCCGGCAACTCCAGTTACAACCCGGTCAACGGCTCCGGTCGCAAGGCCGGTCGCAGCGGAAACTTCCGCATCGGCTTTTCGCTGACCAATGTGGACCCGAACGGGGTCGCGGCCGGCGCCGTGACGGTAAATCTGGCCGCACGGGGGGAAGGCCCGCAGGTGTTCAACGGCCTGATCGGGGCCGATTTCGGCAAGGAAGTGGGGGTGGCGGATGTCGATCTGTTCAAGATCACCGTTCCCGATAACGGCACGCTGCTGATCGACATCGACACGCCCTTCGACACCGGTTTTGTGGACAGTTTCCTTCGGGTGTTTGATGCCGATCTGACCCCGCTGGCCTTCAACGACGACGGGCTGGCGATTGACGTCAACGGCACACAGATCGAATTCGAAACCGCAGGTGGAACGGTGCTGGACTCTGCCAATGTCTTTGTGGGCCACGGCACTGACAGCTTCGTGTCAGGGACGGTCTCGCGGGGGGACGTGTACTACATTGGTGTCAGCGATTTTGAAAACCAGGATTACGACCCATCCAACCTGCTGAATCGCCCGACCAGCGGAACCGGAGGGCTCTATAACCTTTCCATCGACTTCGTGAACAATGACCGCAACGGCTCGATCGCGCAGGCCGTGGGCATCTCCACCCTGCCGCTGGCCAACCTCCCGGGCATCATCAGCCTTGACGAGGGCGGCACGGTTGACGTGGGAGATCGTGACGTGGACATGCTGAAAATCCGCCCCACGACCAACGGCTTCCTGGAGATCAGCAGCCGCTCATTCTCGCTCTCGGGCAACAGTAACCCGGTCGATACCGTAATCACGCTCTTTGACGGTACGGGCGCCAAGCTGGCGCAGATCGACGACCTGCCGGATTCCGCCGATCCCACCCTGCACATCAGCGTGCCCAAAAACCGCGATTATTACGTGGCCTTCAGCGGCAAGGGCAACGACAGCTTCAATCCGTTTATTCTGGGCTCGGGTTCGCCCGGTTCGACCGGCGCCTATACCATCAACATCCGCACCATTTCCGCCGGCGCGGCTGCTCTGAGGCGCGATGACACCATCTCTTCTGCTGCTGTGCAGTCGCTTTCGCTCGGTTCGACCGTGGCCGGATCGATCGGCTATGACACCAGCCTTGTCCGCGGGGCCGCCGACGTGGACCTGTATCGCTTCGTTGCCCCGGCCAGCGGGCTGATCGAAGTGAAAACCTTCACCCGCGACGCCTTCGGCGCCGATACCTTCCTGCGGCTTTTCGATTCTTCGGGAAACGAGCTGGCCTTCAACGACGATGAGTCAGCCGACACCATCAACGCACGGATTCAGTTCCCGGCCGTCAGCGGGACAACCTATTACATCGGTGTCAGCGGTGCCGGGCCGTCGGCACGGTCGTACGACCCGCTCACCGGCGCCGGAGCCGGCGAAGGCAGCACCGGCAACTACGTGCTGAGCATCGACGGCCGATTCGCTCGGCTCAGCTCTGGGCGCGTTGTCGTCAGCGGCACCCCGGGCGACGACCGCTTTCGCGTCATTCCCGAGGGCAACGCGATTCGCGTCTTCCGCGGCAACGCCGAGCTGCGCTTCGACGACGCCCGCGTCAACGCTCTGTTGGTAACCCTGGGTGACGGCAATGACCGCTTCGAAGCGGCCGCGGGCCTCGATGAACCCCTGATCGTGGACGCCGGCGACGGCAACGACTCGATCACGGCAGGTGACGGCAACGACCAGCTCCTCGGCGGCACGGGCAACGACACCCTCCTCGGTGGCGCCGGAGACGACCGCCTCGTGGGCGCCGGCGGACGCGACCTGCTGCTGGGGGGCATCGGCAATGATGGGCTGTTCGGCGAAAACGGCAACGACACTCTCGACGGCGGCGGCAATGTTGATCGCCTGTTCGGCGGTGACGGAGATGATCTGCTGATCGGCGCGTCTTCCAATGACAAGCTCTACGGGCAGGGTGGCAACGACACCCTCATCGGCGGGCGCGGGGCGGACCTTCTGGACGGCGGGAGCGGCGTGGACTCGGCCGACGAGGATCAGAGCGATACCCGCCTCTCGATCGAGCTGTTGCAGTAACGGGCAAAGCCGCCCGCTGCGGTGGATCGATTCCCCGGACGATGCCTTATGCCTGCCGCCCGCTCAGATTTCTTCTTCCTCCACTCTCGTCCGGGCGTACACCTCCCTCAACTGCCTGC
>JAVQWE010000312.1:0-4080 GCA_033579175.1 Phycisphaerales bacterium
CAGGATCGCTGGCATTATCTGCACCTGCACGAGCACCATTGCGGCATGACCGCCGAGGCGTGGGATAAAGTCGCACGCTCGGCGGACGTGTTCCTGAATGTCAGTGGGGCTTCGATGTTCCCCGACAACCTCAACCCGCGGTGTATCAAGGTCTTTCTGGATACCGATCCGGGCTACAACCAGATCGTTATGGCCACGCGCCCGGCCTGGAGCGAGAACGTCGATCGCTGGGTGCAGCAGGTTCGCCAGCACGACCGGCACCTGACCTATGCCGAAAATCTCTACGGCGAGGACTGCATCCTCCCACGGCTGGAGATCGACTGGCGCCCCACCCGCTGCGTCGTCACGATGAATCCGTGGGAACAGCTCCGCCAGTTCCCCCCACCGGCGGATGCGCCGTTCACCACCGTGATGACCTGGACGTACTTCAAAGGCCCGCTGATCTTCAACGGTGTGCAGTACGGGGCCAAAGCCCCGGAATATGACAAATTTCACGATCTTCCGAAACGGGTGAAGGTTCCGTTGGCGTTGGCGGTGTCGGGGCATACCCAGCCGGCAGAACAGATCAAAGCCGATGGATGGATTCAGGTCGATGCCAAATCTGCCTCGCTCACCCCCCAGAATTACGTGGATTTCATCCGCGACTCAGCCGGGGAGTGGTCCGTTGCAAAAAATTGCTACGTGGCCACGCGAAGCGGATGGTTCAGTTGCCGGACGGCCTGTTATCTGGCGGCCGGTCGCCCCGCGGTGGTGCAAGAGACCGGCTGGAGCCGATTTCTCCCCTCCGGTGAGGGTCTGATTGCGTTTTCCACCATGCAGGAGGCCATCGACGGGTTGCATCGCGTCTCCGACGACCCCCACCGACATCGAAACGCAGCCTGGGAGATTGCCCGGGAGTATCTGGCCCCGGATCGCGTCCTGCCCCCGATGCTCGAGGCAATCTACGCCCCCTCCCCGCATCCACGGCAGCTCCCACCGGCTTGGGCGTCCGATTTGCCGGCGCGCAGTGCCGGGCAATGATTGTTGAAGCGCGTCTTATCAGACGCGTTGCGATTCCTTCCGGCACTGCGGAGCCATCCCCACCCGGCCGAAATCGATTACGTGATTGCATCGCTCCTCAGGTTCGTCCGGCGGCGCAAAGTCCGCCCGTCCGCAAGCAACTTTCATAGTCCGATCGCAGGTGCCGGCAGCCGCGTGGTTCTGCTGGCTCGGCTGGAGCCCCGGCGGTTGTTGTCCGATGTCCCCCTGGCCGTTGCGCTGGACAACTCAACCCTCTGGATCAGCGGAACCAGTCACGCGGAAGAAATCCGCATCGCGCGCCAGGAGGAACGATGGACCGTCGCAAGCGGCGAATGGTCGCAGACGATCAAGGCGAATGTCAGTCGCCTTATCGTTCGAGCCGGCGCGGGCAACGACCGGGTGGAGCTGGATCGGAGCGTCCACGTGCCGGCAAGCCTGTTCGGCAACAGCGGCGACGACACGCTGATCGGGGGCAGTGGGCCGGATCATCTGTTCGGTCATGCCGGCGATGATCTGCTGATCGGTGCAGATGGCGATGACGTGCTGATCAGCCTTGGTGGCGGGTCCCAGGACACCCTCCGGGGCGGCCAAGGCGCCGACAGTTTCTGGCTTGACCCGTCCGCCGCCGAGAAAATCGCCGATCTTTCCCCCCATGAGCGCCGGACCGGTGCATCCCACCGGGTCGGGGCTTTTCAGCGCCTGCGCGGAGAGGCGATCGACAAGCAAATCTCCGGCACGCGCCGACGACTGCCCGATCCGCTGAGCAATCATCCGGGCGGTTTGTGGGGCAGCTTCGGCCACCTGCCGCTGTTCGGAAGCGCCGGCCCGACGATGGATGACGTTCAGCAGGGCACGTTGGGGGACTGCTATCTGCATGCTCCGTTGGCGTCACTGGCGGAAGTTGATCCCTGGCGGATTCGCCAGACCATTGCCGACCTGGGAGATGGTACATACGCCGTGCGATTTCACGTCGGGGATCGGGCCCGCTACTATCGCCTCGACGCCGATCTGCCCGTTTCTGCGCAAGTTCCGGCAACCCCGCTGTACGCCGGGTTGGGTCCAAGCCAGGTGCTCTGGGTTCCGCTAATTGAGAAAGCCTTTGCGTTTCACCGCAGCCAGGAGCAGTCCTACCCCGCAATTGGCAACGGCGGGTGGTTTGATGAGGCGTTCGGCGCCCTCGGGCTGGCCAGCACGGACGGCGTGCCGGGTCAGTTTGCCTCCGGGAAGGCCCTGTTGCAGGCGATCGAGCTGGAGTTGTCGCTCGGGCGAGCGGTTACGGTGGGTATCTTGCCTCAGACCTCCGATGGGCTTCTGGTTGGCGGGCACGGCTATTCGGTGAAACGGGTCGTTCGACGCGCCGATGGGAGTCGGATGATCGAGCTACGCAACCCATGGGGTATCGATGGGGGTAAGACCACCATCGGTAGCCCCTCAGACGGCTATCTGACCCTCTCTGCCACGCAACTCCGACAGCACATGATGGCGTTCACTTCGGCAGGATGATCGTATCCCGCGCCGTGACCGGGATAGTGGCAGGCGACACCGGCTCGGCCGGCTGGGTGGGGAGCGGTCGGGTCGCTTCCGACCAGTTATCCAGCCGCAGATCGATGGTGTCGGTCCGCAGGATCGCCGGACCAAAATCGGTGGCGATGACCACGTTTCGAAATTCGACGTCCTGTGCCCAGGAACAACTGATCCCGTAGCGCGCCGTGATGTCGATTTCGCGGAAGCTCAGTTCCCGCACCGGCAGCTCTTCCAGCCCCTCGATGATGCCGGCGCGGGCCGCATCCCGCACCTGCAGATTCCGGACGTGGATGGCGCGGATATCCGGCGTACGATCCGACATCGCTTCAGGCGCTGTCGGACGACTGCGTTTGCTGATGGCAAAAGCCGCCCCCACGTCCTGCATCTGCACCCCCTCCACCCGCACCGAATGAATCACCCCCCCGCGGCCGCGCATCGACCGAATGGCAACCCCCGCTTCGCTGTTGCGGATTCTGCACCCGACGATTCGCACCCCTGCGACGCCGCCGGACATGTCCGGGCCGATGGCGATTGCCGTATCGCTGCGATCGACCGTGCAATTGCGGATCACCACCCCTGACGTGGGGCGCCCGATGCGTCGGCCGTCTTCGTCACGACCGCTGCGAAGGGCAAAGGCCTCCCCCCCGACTTCGGCCGTGCAATCCTCCACCCGTACATCTGAGGACGAATCGATCACCACGCCATCGGTGCCGGGGGAGACTTCGGGGGCCTGGAACGTCGAGTCTTCGATTTGCACGTCGCGGGAAAACAGCACGTGCACGGCCGTCATGGGCGGGTTACGGAACGTCACCCCTGCGATTCGCACCTGCGCGCAGTTGTGAAACTGCACCAGCGGGGGTCGGCGCAGCAGGGGGTCGGTCTCCCAGGGGTGAGAGGCGGGGAGGGCATTGCGGTCCTGCATTCGGGATGGCGAGGAAACATGCACCGGAATCCACCAGCGCGCTCCCGAGCCATCGATCGTGCCACCGACGATCGCAACGTTCCGCAACCCATCGGCAAGAATCGCCGGACGCCGGCCCGGACGCATGATCCCATCCCAGCGGGTTTCCTGCAGGGGATAGTCGTCCGGGTTGTCGCTGAAGACCAGCTCGGCCTGCGGATCGAGCAAGAGGGTGGTTCCGCTGGCCAAATCCAACGGCTGAAGCCGGTAGGTGCCCGGTCCCACCCGCACCGTGCCGCCACCCAGTTGCCGGCAGGCTTCAATGGCATGCCGGAAGGCCACGGTGTCAAAGGTCACCCCGTCGCCGACCGCTCCGAAACCCGCCACGTCGAAAACCGCGCGGGTGCCCGGAACGGCGGGGACGGTCTGACAACCAGCAGTCAGCAGCAGGAGCAGGATGGTTCCAACAACCAGCAGACAGAAAGGGCGCATCAGAGCAGAAGCCTAACGGCAACGGCCGACGGTGTCACAACTTTTTGATCGTAACTGACGTCGGGGCAAGGGTTTCCAGTTGGCCAAGCACGTAGCTGTGCACGGAGATGCCCCCGAGGCGGTCGATTCGGAGGGTGATCGAG
>JAVQWE010000313.1:0-1633 GCA_033579175.1 Phycisphaerales bacterium
GAACCACTGGCCGCCGGCGCAGCGAAGACCGCGCTGGATGTCGATCCGCAACTGTCCGCCGCCGTGCTGCTGCTGAGGCTGCAACTGGCCGGTGCACAAATCTGACGGGGGCGTGAAGCCGCCGGCCGGCACGGAAACGAAGAAAGACGGAGCTTCTGCCTGCCTTTACGCCGTTGCCGACTGGCACCTCGGGCAATAATGGGTGGATCGCTGGCCGATGACGATCCGCTGGATCGTTGCACCGCAGGTGACGCACTGCTGGCCCGCGCGTTGATACACCCGGTGCAGCCGACGAAAATCGCCGGGTTGCCCGTTGGCGTCCACGTAGTCCCGAAGCGAGCTTCCCCGGCTGCGAAGAGCACGCCGCAACACCCGCTTGATGGCTGCATTCAGCCGGCGGGCCGAGGCGACGCTGATCCGGTCGGCCGGCGTGGCGGGATGAATCTTCGCTTCGAAGAGGGCTTCGTCGGCGTAGATGTTGCCCAAGCCGGCGATCAGGCGCTGATCCAGCAAAGCGGTTTTGATCGGGCGGCGGGTAAGGCGCAGCCTTCGAAGCAGCAATTGAGGACGCAGGGCAAACGGCTCCGGGCCGAGCCTTTCGTCGACAGGCCCCCGGCCGAGCCAGAAAATCCCGCCGAACCGTCTCGGGTCCACCAGGCGCAGTTGCAGACCATCCCCGCAATCGAGAATCAGATGGGTATGCTTTCGGACGGGTGCATGCTCGGGTTCGATCGTAAGTCGCCCGGACATCCCCAGGTGAACAAACCATCGCCCGCCATCGTCCAATTCGAAAATGATTCGCTTGGCCCGACGCCAGATCGCCTGTACCCGGCGATTGGGGATCAGATTTTCCAGGTTCACCTCCGACGGGCTTACCATGTCGCGGCGCAGGCGAAGGAATGCTCCCAACCTACGCCCCACCAGTGTCGGCGCCAGCGTGTCTACCACGGTCTGCACTTCCGGAAGCTCGGGCATGGAACTTTCTGGCTTTCCGCGAATCTATCTTGAGTGGTTGAGTCGATGGGGGCAAGTGTTACGATAACGGCTGGAAGGATCGACCGCCGCCACGGATGGGCGACTCGCACCTTCGGCAGCCCGAAAGCCAGCACCGGCCGCAGGAGTGAACATGGACCATCAGACCGGAATTGTCGCGCCGCAGAGCGATCTCGCCGCCGACGACCTGGCGGCCGTGGAAAAGCTGCAGCGGGCCTATTCGGCGATGAAGGCCGAGCTGGGCAAGGTCATCGTCGGGCAGGAACAGGTGATCGAAGAACTGCTGATCGCGCTGTTTTGCCGGGGCCATGCCCTGCTGGTGGGGGTTCCCGGCCTGGCCAAGACGCTGCTGATCTCGACGCTGGCGCGCACCCTCGGGTTGAGCTTCAACCGGATTCAGTTTACGCCGGACCTCATGCCCAGTGATATCACCGGTACTGAAGTCATCGAGGAAGACAAGACCACCGGCGGCCGGGCGATGCGGTTTGTCCGCGGGCCCGTGTTCGCCAATGTGATCCTTGCCGACGAGATCAATCGTACCCCGCCCAAGACTCAGGCGGCGCTGCTGGAGGCGATGCAGGAACATCAGGTCACCGCTGGAGGCAAGCAGCACCGCCTTCCGCAGCCGTTTTTCGTGCTG
>JAVQWE010000313.1:1643-4049 GCA_033579175.1 Phycisphaerales bacterium
CGACGCAGAATCCGATTGAGCAGGAGGGAACCTATCCACTGCCGGAAGCGCAGCTCGACCGGTTCATGTTCAATATCCACGTGGGTTATCCAACGGAAGAAGAAGAATTCCGCATCGTGCGTCTGACCACGGAGAACCTGAAACCGGAGCTGTCGCACGTTCTTTCCGGAGAGGAAGTCATCGCCTTACAGGAAGTCGTGCGGAAGGTTCCCGTGGCCGACCATGTGATCCGCTACGCCCTGCAATTCAGTCGCCTGACCCGGAAAACTGAAGGCGGGGTGCCCGATTTCGTGAATGATTTCGTGAGCTGGGGGGCCGGACCCCGGGCATCGCAGTATCTGATTCTGGCCGGCAAGGCCCGGGCGCTGCTGAAGGGTCGTTATCACGTCAGCACTGACGACATACGGTCAGTGGCGTTGCCGGTGCTCCGCCACCGCATCGTGACCAATTTCAATGCCGAAGCCGAGGGAATCCGGAGCGACGCGATCGTCAAGCGGCTGATCGAACACATCCCGCGGCAGCAGTATGAGTCGCTGGATGCTTCACTGGCGCGGGTGATGCGCTAGATGTCCGAAACCACCTCCGATTATCGCCAGTATCTTGACCCGCGGACGCTGGCGCGGATCAGTCGCCTTGATCTGCGCGCCCGACTGGTTGTCGAGGGTCTGATGACGGGAATGCACCGCTCGCCATACCAGGGCGCCAGTGTTGAGTTTGCCCAGCATCGGCCGTACGTCGCGGGGGATGACATACGCCATGTCGACTGGAAGGTCTTCGGGAAGACCGACAAAATCTATCTCAAGCAGTATCAGGAAGAGACCAATCTTCATCTGATCCTCGTGGTGGATGCCAGCGAGTCCATGGGCTTCGGTTCCGTCATGGGCGGAGGGCGGACTGCAGCGGCGGCCGCATGGACGAAGTACGACCACGCAACGGCCATCGCCGCATCGCTGGCCTACATGGCGATCCAGCAGCAGGACTCGGTGGGGCTGGCGATTTTTGATCAGGTGCTGAGCCGGTATTTCAAACCCAGCAACTCGCCGGGGCAGTGGAAGATCGTGGTGAACGAGCTTCAGCTTGTTCCACGTTGGAATAAAACGGGCATGGGAAAGGTGCTCGATCAGCTTGCAGAGAAGCTCAATCATCGCAGCCTGATCGTGATCGTGAGTGATTTCTTCGACGATCTGGGCGGAATCTCTCAGGGTTTGCGTCATTTGCGTTACCGCAAGCATGAGATCATGGCGTTTCAGATTCTCGATCCCCAGGAAATCGAATTTCCCTTCGAGGAAATGACGCTGTTCAAGGGAATGGAGGACAGCGGCGATCTGCTGACCGAGCCGCGATCTCTGCGTGAAGGTTACCTTCAGGAGCTTCGCAGGTTCACAGAGGAACTGAAACGGATGTGTCGTGCGATGCGGATTGACTTCCAGCGTTTCAGCACCGGAGATTCACTGGATGTGGCGCTGAGCCAGTTCCTGGCGACTCGCTCGGCGTCCATGAAATGACGGCTGGAAGGTTGTGGAAAGCGTTGGATGCTGTTGTGAGCGACGTGCTGCCCAATCTGCTCGCGTTCGATGCCGCGGGGGCTGGAGGCGTCGTGGCAGTCGGGTTTGTCACACCGGCCTTTGCGGTCGCGGGCGCCGTGCTCGCGGTGATCCCGATCGCGATTCACCTGCTGAATCGGCGTCGGTATCGCACGATGCCTTGGGCGGCGATGGATTTCCTTCGAGCCGCGCTGCGGCGAAACCATCGCCGCATGAAGTTCGAGCAATGGACGCTGCTGGTGGTGCGCTGCGCGGTCCTGGCGCTGCTGGGTGTGGCTCTGGCTCGGCCGATGGCGTGCGAGCCGGCAGGTCTGGCGCAAGCCGGGGCGCGTGCGGGGCTGCATGTCCTGCTGATCGACAACAGCCTTTCCATGGCTTATCTGGCCAATCGCAGTGGGGCGGCGAGCCATCTGGATCAGGCGAAGGTCATCGGCAGGGGCATCATTGAGCGTCTGACGGCCGGCACGGAGGCGGTGGCAATCGTGACGGCCGCCGCACCCGCACACGTCGTCCTGCAGCCGACATACGATCTTGCAGCGGCGGGGCGAGCACTGGACAGAATCGATCAGACTGCCTCTCACACTGACCTTGTCGGTGCGCTGTCTCTGGTGGTGCAGATCGGTCGGGAGAATGTCCGGCAACCGTTTCGACGCCTGGATATGATCACCGACGCCGGCCGTTCGGGGTGGGAGACTGCGGAAACGGAGCGACTCGCGTCACTGGGCCAGGAAATTTCCCAGTTATTCCAGATTCGCCATTTTAACGTAGCGCTCCCCGATCAGTGGAATGCCGCCCCGGTTGAGCTGGCTCCGCAGGTGCCGTTGGTCCGGGCCGGTTTCCGTACCGACCTCCTAGCCACCGT
>JAVQWE010000314.1:0-4044 GCA_033579175.1 Phycisphaerales bacterium
CGATTACGACAAGCCGTTGTACCTGCTGACGGAGGAACGCAGCCTGTCGGACAACCTCAAGGGCCTCCGCTCCATTGGAATTGACAACGTGGCAGGGTATTTCGATGCCGCTCAGGTGCGCGAGGCAGGGTTGCGCACGCAGGGCTACCGCTCGGAGGGCCCGGCAGAGCTGGCAGCACGAATTCAGACCGGTCAGGTCCGGCTGCTGGACGTTCGCGCTGCCGTCGAGTTCAAAGAAAGCCACATCCCCGGGGCCGAGCATCGGTTCCTCGGAACGCTGTTGCGAGGGATCAACGGTCTGGATCGTTCCAAGCCGGTGGTCACCCAATGTCAGAGCGGGGGGCGATCGGCCATCGCCGCCAGCATTCTGCAACGGGCGGGATTTGATGTGATCAACCTGCAGGGCGGGCTTTCGGCGTGGTTGAAGGCCGGACTGCCGGTTCGCAGCGGGGGGCCAGAGCATCGGTGAGTGGCCGGGCGCGCTCCCCGGGCAGAACCATGGACTGGCTGAGCCTGCTCTTCGGCGCCGTTGTGGGCGTCTCGCTGGGGCTGACCGGCAGCGGCGGGGCGATTCTGGCGGTGCCGCTTCTGGTATATGGACTGAGCGTACCACCGCAACAGGCGGTGGGA
The DNA here is from genome assembly GCA_033579175.1 of Phycisphaerales bacterium. Lineage (GTDB taxonomy): Bacteria > Planctomycetota > Phycisphaerae > Tepidisphaerales > Tepidisphaeraceae > JAVQWE01. Next base: position 631 of record JAVQWE010000314.1, read on the forward strand.
ATCTCCCTGGCAGCCGTCGGAATCGCCGCGCTGATCGGTTTCCTGCAGCGCTGGCCGGCTCGGCAGGTGGAAATCCGCACCGGCGCGATCTTCGCGACGACCGGGATGGTGGGTGCTCCAGCGGGAGCGTGGCTCGCCCACAGGCTTCCAGAAAGCCTGCTGCTGCTGATGTTTGCCGGACTGATGGTGCTGGTCGCGGCGCGCATGTGGCAGGCATCGAAGGGCGGGGGCAGTGCGCCAGCTTCGGCCGCGATCGACGCACCCGGGGCCGATTTTTCCGCCTGTCAGCGGGATTCTACCGGGAGGCTGCTGCTGAGTTCGCGATGCGCGGTGGTGCTGATGCTGCTGGGGGTGATGACGGGGGTGCTGTCGGGGCTGTTTGGCGTGGGCGGAGGATTTGTGATCGTACCGGCGCTGGTCCTGTTCAGCGGAATCCCCATCCACCAGGCCGTGGGGACTTCCCTGCTGGTGATCACGCTGATCAGCCTCGCCGGCACCGCCATGCACCTGCTCAGTGGCAGGGTGATTCCGGTTCCAATCGCTGGCTGGTTCATCGGCGGCAGCGTCGTCGGGATGATTGCGGGTACCCGCGCCGCCGGGCTCCTGCGGCAGGCGGTGCTGCAACGGGTGTTTGCGGTGGCGATTGTCCTGGTGGCGGCCCTTACGATCTTTCGCACGATCGCCGCAGGACGGGAGACCGGCAGCCCCCCGCCGGCATCCGCCGCGGTCCGGAACAGCCCTGTGCACCCCGAGTTGGCGACGGCACGGCTCTGATCCGGCAAATCGACGCAAAAGGTGTTCAGACGGCCGCCCGGCGGGTACGCTGGCGCCATGATCGTGCGCATCCTGGCTTTAGGCGACATTGTCGGCCGACCGGGGCGGACGGTGGTCCACCAGAAGCTGCCGGAACTGGTGCGCACGCGCAACGTCGATCTGGTCATCGCCAACGGAGAGAACATCGCCGGCGGCAGCGGCATCACGCCCAACCTGTTCCATAAACTGCGTTCCTACGGGGTAGACCTGGTGACGCTGGGAGATCACGTGTTCAAGCGACAGGAGATCGCCCAGACTCTGGCCAGCAGCGAGCGGATTGTCCGACCGGCCAATCTGTCGGGCCTTGCTCCCGGGAGGGGGTGGACGGTGATCAGCACGAATTCAGGTGTGCCGGTTGCGGTGATGAACCTGATGGGGCGGATTTACATGAGCCTGCCCTGCGACGACCCGTTCGCGGCGGCCGATCGGATCCTCCGAGAGCTTCCCGCGGGGGTTCGGGTGATCGTCTGCGACATGCATGCCGAGGCCACCAGTGAAAAGATCGGCATGGGGCATCATCTGGACGGGCGCGCCAGCCTCGTGTTCGGCACGCATACGCACGTTCCGACCGCCGATGCACGAATCCTCCCGGGGGGCACGGCGGCCATCACCGACGTGGGCATGTGCGGGCCGTATGACAGCATCCTCGGCCGCCGCAAGGACCGGGTGCTGAAGTACATGACCACCAGCGTGCCTCACAGCTTCGAGGTGGCCACCACCGACGTGCGCCTGTGCGGGGTGCTGGCGGAAATCGATTCAGAAACCGGCCGGGCAATTTCGATCGAACGCGTCGAAGTGCCCGGCGGCAATCTCGATCCGGCGTATGACGCGGATGACAAGTCCCCCGGAGGCCACGAGTGACCCGACCGCCTCACGCCGCCGGGGTGTGGGGTTCACCAAGGCAGGTGCGGCGGGCGGGCGCATGGGAACGGCCTACAATCGACCGATGGACAAGGGATTCCCATTGCTGCTGGTGAACCTGCTGGCGACCTGGTTCCTCGCCGGACTGATCTGGATGGTGCAACTGGTCCATTACCCGCTGTTTGCACGGGTCGGAGCGCCCGAGTGGCAGGCCTTTCACACCGAGCACATGCGGATGATAACCGTCATCATTGCACCGATGATGTTCATCGAAGCTCTCAGTGCGGCAGCGCTGGTCTTCGTGGCGCGAGAATATCCACCGCAAGCCCGGCTGTGTGTGTGGATCGCCGCCGCTTTGGTGCTGTCGAACTGGCTGGTCACCGCCGGCGTGGCCGTGCCGCTGCACAATCGTCTGGGAGAGGGGCTGGACGTCGCGGTGGTGGATCGTCTGGTCGCTGTCAACTGGCTTCGAACGGCCGGTTGGACGCTGCGCGGTTTGCTTTTGGCCTTTGTCACCTGGAAGGTGGTGCAGGCGATCCCCCGAGCCTCATCTGCCTCGGGGCCGCTCAGTGCGTGATTCGCGAAGAAACCGACGGGACGTCCGTTTTACAAACCCCGGCGCGAGGATGAAACTTTCCGTCGAGGCGCGAATTTCGTAGCTTACGGTCGGACCGGTTCTATCCTTTATCGAGGAAGCTCCATGTTTCGATATTCTTGCCTTACGATTGCCGCTGCTCTGCTGCTCGCCCCCGTCGTCCTGGCGGAAGACCGGGTACCGCTGATTCCACGCGACATCCTCTTCGGCAACCCGGATAAAGCCCAGACCCGGCTGAGTCCCGACGGCCGGTGGATCAGCTTTCTGGCGCCGGTCAACGGGGTGCTGAACGTCTGGGTGGCGCCGGTGGGCAAGCTGGAGCAGGCGCGGCCGGTCACATCGGAAACGCGGCGCGGCATCCATCAGCACAACTGGACATACGCCCCGGATACGCTGTTGTATCTTCAGGATCAGGACGGGGACGAAAACTGGCAGATCTTTGCGCTGAACGTGGTCACCTGCGAAGCGCGAAACCTGATCGACAACCCCAAGGTGACCGCCCGGCTGCAGCAGTTGAGCGACCGGCATCCGAATGAGCTGATTGTCGGCATCAACGACCGTGATCCGCGTTTCCATGATCTGTGGAAAGTGAATCTGCTCGACGGCAGAAAGGAGCTGTTCGCCCTCAACCCCGGAAAGATCAACGATGAAATGGTCGGGGGGTTCATCACCGACGAAGACCTGAAGCTCCGCTTCATCGCCACGGCGGCCAATGACGGTGGCACGGCGGTCTACACGGTGGATGACACCGGCGGGTTCAAGGAATACGACCGCGTGGGCTTTGAGGACGCAATGGCCACCGACATCGTCGGCTTCGACGCCAGCGGGAAGGTGATGTATCTGATCGACAGTCGTGGCCGCGACACCGCCGCGCTGTATGAGCTGGACCTCGCGACCAGAGAAAAGAAATTCATCGCCGATCATCCGCGCGCCGATGCCGGTGCGGTGTTCGTGCACCCGACCACCCGCGCGATCCAGGCGGTTTCGTTCAACCATAAACGAAGCGAATGGAAGGTGATCGATCCTTCGGTGCAGGCCGACTTTGATTATCTGAAGACGGTCGCCGATGGCGACTTCACCGTCACCAGCCGGACGCTGGATGACTCAAAGTGGACGGTCGCCTACATTCTCGACAACGGACCGAG
>JAVQWE010000315.1:0-4014 GCA_033579175.1 Phycisphaerales bacterium
TTTTGACCCCCTTGCGGGGGGCAAAAACCGAATACGCAAGCACGATCCCGACGCCAATCACCAGATACGAATCGGCGAAGTTGAAAATCCAGGGAAACACTTCCTGTTTGCCGACGGCCGCCGGCAGAAACGGCAGAAGGTGCTCCCACCGCCACTCCGGGAGCATCCAGAGCATATCGCGAACGTAACCGATGACGATACGGTCGTACATGTTGCCGATCACGCCGGCCAGAAGCCCTCCCAAAAGCAGGTGCGTGGGCCACTCGGCGGCGCGGGTCCGGAGGAAAAGGCAGATCAGGAAGGCCGTGGCGGCGAGCGACACGATCACGAAGAACCACCGCTTGCCCTGACCGATGCCGAACACAGCGCCCTGATTGGCCGTGAGACGCAAATGCAGAAGGCCCGGAATCAGCCGGACGGTTTCCGATTCGATGACCACGCGCGCCGGCGGCGCGCCGGTTTCAGAAATCAACAGGCGATCAAATGAGATGGATTTGCTGAGCAGGTCGAGGGTGAGCAGCAGCGCAAAACAGAGCACGAACCTTGCGATCGCGGGTCGGGAGCGACAGGCAGGCGGCGAGCCGTTCATCAATCCTTCAGCGCCGCAGCATCATGTTCTTCTCAAGCTGCCGGGCATACTCCACCGAGAAGCGGGCCCAAGGCTGAATCCTGAGCCGGTCCCGGGGGATGGGCTTGCCGGTGCCTTCGCAGATGCCGTAGGTGCCGTCCTGAATCTTGGCCAGGGCATGATTGATTTCACGAAGCAACTGGCGGTCCTTTTCCACAAGCCCGAGGGTGAATTCCTGTTCGTAGTTGTCAGTGCCCATATCGGCCATATGCACCGGCAGGTTGGAGAGGTTGCTGCCGTGGCCGGATTGCAGGGCCTCGCGCTCCATCGAAGTGACATCTCCCAGCAGTTCGCGACGCTTGGTCAGCAGCATCGCGCGGAACTCATCGAGCTCACGGGGGGAGAGTCCGGCCTGATTCTTCTTGGGCTTGGAGTCCGTCGTCACCGGAGGGGGCGGCAGGGGCACCAGCGGGCGGGGGGCTTCGGCCTCGTCACTGCCGAGCGGAGCCACGGGCTTGCGGGGCTTTGCTGCCTTTTGCGAGGCGGACGGTGCCTCGGCTCTTGCGGCGCTACGGCGCCCGCGCTTCTGTGACGCGACGGCCGGAGCCGCACGCTGGCCATTCCGGGACGACGGGCCGGCCGACCTTGTGGTGGCGCGACCGCCGGACTTCCTGGCGGTAGTCTTCGAAGCTCTTTTGGCCACGTGCCCCAGCTCCTTTCACCGCACCGATTGTGGAAGCCATCCATTCGGTGCCAAGTCGCGCAAGGATACGAAATTCCGGGGAATTCGTCAACGGCAAGCACCTTAAAATTCGTACAATGTTAGGGTATTTTGCCTCGTGCAACCCGTGCCTCGTCGGGTGTACAATGCGTTCAGGCCCCGCCTTCCTGCCGGCGGCCGATACGATGCGCGCCCTCGGGATCATCCTTGCCGGGTTGACGGTGCTTCTGGGGTTACCTGCGCCGGCATCCGCCGAAATTGTGGACAGCACTCGCTACCGGAGCTGGGCAAGGCACCTGCCGGGCACGAGCATTTCCCGGACCAGCGAAGTGAGATCGGGCCCGGATTCGCTGGTGACCGATGTCAAGCAGACGCTGATCGAAGTGACGCCCGAAAAGGTTGTGGTGGAAGTGGAGGTGACCTTTTCCTCCAAGGGGCAGGTATCGCGGGCACCGCCCAGGCGCGTGGAGTTCCCCGCCCGGGTCGAGAAATACAGCGACCTGCTCAGCCCGGAAATCCGCGCCAGATTCGGTGAGGAACGCATGGAAACCGTTGAAGTGCTCGGTGAGTCTGTGGAATGCCGCGTGATCGACTTTGAGGGCACGCAATCGCCCCGAGGTGGAGGCGCGCCAATCAAAGTGTCGGGCACGATCTGGATCAGCGAGCAGATTCCCGATGCCACCGTTCAACTGATTCAGAATGCCCAGCAGTCCGGACCGGACGGTCAGCCTGTCGTCGCTGTCACCTACACCGCCGTCGCCTCCAAGAAGATCAGGAATTAGCCGCCCGGCGGGAGAGGGCGCGTCATCCTCTGGGGGTCAAGCAAAGAGTCCAAGGTGGCATCATCCAACAGCTTCATTTCGCGCGCGACCTGCCGGATGGTTTTCTGCTCAAGGTGGGCGCGCCGGGCGACTTCCGCCGCGCGGTCGTAGCCGATCGCCGGCACCAGCGCCGTGACATTCATCAGGCTCTGCTCCAGGAATTCCGCGCAACGCCGCTGGTTCACCTGAAGACCCTGCAGGACTTTTTCGACAAACACGTTCACTGCATTGGCCAGCAGGTTGGTGGATTCCAGGAACGCATCGATCATGACCGGCATCGCCACGTTCAATTCCAGCAGGCTGCCCACGCCCCCCAGGCCGGCGGTGGCGATGGCTGTATCATTGCCGATGACGCGGCAGGACACCTGGATCAGGCTCTCGCAGAGGACGGGATTGCTCTTGCCGGGCATGATCGAGCTGCCGGGCTGAATTGCCGGCAGAATCACTTCCCCGATGCCGCATCGCGGTCCGGAGGCCAGCAGGCGAATGTCATTGGCGATCCGGGTCAGGCTGACGGCCGCGATTCTCACGCAGGCGTGGGCGAAAAGGAACGTGTCCCGCGTTGCCTGAGCCTCAGGATGGTTCGGGGCCTGGTCCCAGGAGCCACCGACGCGCCTCTGCAGCTGATGGCAGACCCTCCCAGCGAAGTCGGGGTGCGTGTTGATTCCTGTCCCCACGGCCGTTCCGCCGATCGCAAGCCCCGATCGCAGACCGTCTGTGGCGAGCCGGAGCCGGTTGCCCGACTGCTGAAGCTGCGCCGCGAATCCCCCGAAGACCTGTCCGAAGGTGATGGGCGTGGCATCCATCAGGTGCGTCCTGCCGACTTTGACGATCCCCTGATTCTCCCGGGAGAGCAGCGTCAATTGAGATTCCGCCCGCTGCAAGGCCGGAATCAGCCGCGTTTCCACCGCCAGGGCGGCGGCGATGTGCATGGCGGTGGGGAACGTGTCATTGCTGGATTGCCCGAGGTTGACATGATCGTTCGGGTGGACCCGTGTTCGACCCGCGAGCCGCGTTGTCGCGAGGTGAGCAATCACCTCATTGAGGTTCATATTCGTGCTGGTGCCTGATCCGGTCTGATACACGTCAACCGGAAAATGCTGATCATGCAGCCCCCGCGACACTTCATCGGCCGCGGCGACGATGGCATCGGCGACCTGCCCGTCCAGAAGCCCCAGGTCGCGATTGGCGGTGGCGCAGGCGGCTTTCAGATGCGCGTACGCATGGATGAATTCCGGCGGGAGCGGTCGTCGGGCGATCGGGAAGTTCTCGACGGCCCGGGCGGTGGAAGCGCCATACAGGGCATCCGCGGGGACGTGCATCTCACCCATGGAGTCACGTTCCACGCGAGTCGGGTTCATATCGGGATTGTATCCGGCGTTACAGTTCCTCGAAGAAGTCGTTGCCTTTGTCATCGACGACGATGAACGCCGGAAAATCCACCACTTCAATCTTCCGGACGGCTTCCATACCCAGGTCTTCGAAGTCCACCAGTTCCATTCGCCGGATGTTCGATTGCGCCAGCACCGCGGCTGGGCCACCGATGCTGCCGAGGTAAAACCCCCCATATTTCCTGCAGGCTTCGGTTACCTGTTTGCTGCGGTTTCCCTTGGCCAGCATGACGAGGCTGCCCCCGTGTGATTGGAAAAGCTCGACGAAGCTGTCCATTCTACCAGCGGTTGTGGGTCCGAAAGAGCCGGTGGGCATACCTTGTGGTGTCTTGGCCGGTCCGGCGTAGTAAATGGGGTGATCCTTAAAATACTGAGGCATGGGCTTGCCCTCATCGAGCATCTGCTTGATGCGGGCGTGGGCGGCGTCGCGTGCGACGATGAGCGTTCCGGTCAGCTCTACGCGGGTCTTCACCGGAAACTGCGAAAGGATTTTCCGCACGCGATCCATGCCCA
>JAVQWE010000316.1:0-4000 GCA_033579175.1 Phycisphaerales bacterium
GGCCAGCAGGAACCTCCCATGCCCCTCGACAGCGCCGCTGCTGCCGGCATGGGCCGCAGCGGAGCGAGCGACGGGATCGGGAGCCCTCGGAACGATCATGACCGGACAACGCCTCAGATTCGGCATCGTCGGTTGCGGCGCGATTGCTCCCACCCACGCCAGTGCTATCAGGCAACTTGGCCACATCGTCGCCGCCGTCGCCGACCCCCTGACGCATCGCGCCCGTCGACTGGCCGAACAGTTTGCCGTGCCGCGCGTGTATGCGGATGCGGCGGAGCTGGCTGCCGATCCCGAGCTGGATGTCGTGTGCGTCTGCACACCCAGCGGCCTGCATGCGGAGCACGGGGTGGCCGCGCTGTCGGCGGGAAAGCACGTGATTGTCGAAAAGCCCATGGATGTTTCGCACGACGCCTGCGACCGGCTGATCCGCGCCGCCGATCGGGCCGACCGGAAACTCTCGGTAATCAGCCAGCATCGCTTCGATGCCGCAAGTCTGCTGGCGTATCGGCTGATTCAATCGGGAGAACTGGGGCAGATCGTGCTCGCCACCGCCGATGTCAAGTGGTGGCGGAGCCAGCAGTATTACGATGAGGGCGACTGGCGCGGCACGTGGCGCTTCGACGGGGGTGGAGCCCTGATGAATCAGGGAATTCATACCGTGGACCTGCTGCAGTGGCTCTGCGGCGGGGTACGGGCGGTCCGGGCCGCAACCGCCACGCTCGCCCATCAGCGCATCGAAGTGGAAGACGTGGCCGTGCTCTCGCTGGAACTGACCAACGGCGCCCCGGCCAGCCTCGTGGCCACGACCGCCGCGTTCGATGGACAGCCCGTCCGGATTGAAATTCATGGCACTGGCGGCTCGATCCTGCTGGAGGGCGACAACCTCAAACGAGTCGCCCTCACCAGCGGGCAGGTGTTTCAGACGCACGCGGCCGCCGAACACGCCATTCGTATCGCCCAAGGCGGCACGGCCGCGGTTCGCGACGAGGCCGTCACCCGCCCCACAGCCCCGCCCGGGGCCGCCTGGGGCGACGCCCATCGGGCGCAGATCGAGGACTTCGTCCGCTGTGTTCTGGAAGGCGGGCGTCCCCTCATCGATGGGCCGTCCGGCAGGCAGCCGGTTCTCATCGCCCTGGCCGCCTACGAATCGGCCCGTCGCGGGGGAGAACGAGTGGAGATTCCGCCGGCGTAGGCAGGCGTGGGGTCGGTCCGAGGACCGCTGAAACGATGGTTCACTCCCCGGATCAGCCCTTCCCCGCGGGCCGACGGACGGTGCGTGCCGTTGGGCAGGTCCGCTGCCGGCCTTGGTTAAAGTCCGCTTGCCGCAGCGCGCCTACCGCCTGATCTGTTCGATTCCGTTCATGTAGGGTCGCAACACGGGGGGCACTGACACACTGCCGTCAGTGTTCTGATAGTTCTCCAGGATGGCAATGAGAATCCGCGGGCAGGCGATGGCCGTGTTGTTGAGCGTGTAACAGAACGCCGGTTGTTTTTCACCGGTTTTGCGGTAGCGAAGATTCAGCCTTCGGGACTGAAAATCCTTCAGCGCGCTGCCGCTGTGGGTCTCGCCGTATTCGTTGCGGCTGGGCATCCAGGTTTCGATGTCATACATGCGCCATTTGCCCTGGCCCATATCTCCGGTGCAGTTTTGCACGACACGGTAGGGCAACCCAAGCTGTTGCAGGATGTGCTCGCTGTTGGCCATGATCTCTTCATGAAGCCGGATATGCTCGGCTTCATCGGCGGCGTGGACGACGACCTGTTCGACCTTGTCGAACTGGTGGACACGATACAGCCCGGCGGTGTCTTTGCCGGCGGCGCCGGCCTCACGCCGGAAGCAGGTGCTCAGGGCACACATTCGCTGCGGCAGCAGCGATTCCTCGAGAATCTCCCCGCCGTAGAAACTGGCAAGGCTGACCTCGCTGGTTCCCACCAGAACGGACTGATCCTGGGTGATGTACGCCTGATCGCGTCCGGCGGGGAAGTAGCCCGTGCCCTCCATGGCCTTTTCGGTGACCAGCACCGGGACGACAAACGGCTCATAGCCGCGCGCCGTCAGCACATCCATCGCGAATCGCAGGACCGCATGGTACAGCAGCGCCCCGGCGCCCCGGACGACGTATGACCGCGAACCAGCCAGCTTCACCCCGCGGTCGAAGTCGAGAATCCCAAGGTCGGTGCCGAGCTCAATGTGGCTGCGCCGGCCGGTCCCCAGCGGCACCGGACGGATCTGACCGTTATCCCAGGTCCGAACGACCTTGTTCTGCGTCGCATCGGTGCCCACCGGCCAACTGGGGTCGGGAATCGCCGGCAGTTGCAGCATGATCCGACGCGCCTCCGCCTCGGCTTCAGCCTGACGCGCCGCCGCCTGCTCATATCTTTCCTTCACCCGGGTTGCCTGTTGCAGGAGTGATTCCAGCTCCGGACTGGTTCCCCCCTTCAGCTGCCCCTTGAGCTTTCCCACCTGCGCCCCCAGCCGACCCTGCTCGGCGCGCAGCGCGTCGGCCTCGGCTTGTGCAAGCCGGCGTTGCTCGTCAGCGGCGAGCCAGGCATCCACCAGTTCCGGCGAGCCGATGCCCTTCAGCCGGGCCGCCTGACGCACCGCTTCGGGGTGATCGCGGATGAGTTTCGGATCGAGCATACCGCGATTTTGCCCGTTGACCGACCGGATGCAACCGCCGCAACGCTCCCGGACCTTCCGCCCAATCCGGCTGACCCTGCTGCAATTCGCAAACCCCTCGACAGCCCCTCAGATGCCCTCGGCAGGGCGATGAGACCTGCCGCGAGCCGAATCCTGCTCCCACCAAACCGTCGGGAGGCTCAACGGCGCAAACTTATCGGACTGTCGCTGAAAGCAGATTTCCCTTTGGCCAAGCCGGCATCTCGGGTAGGCTGCCAGCGTCACAACCGAGGAGTTCACCTCATGAGCAGAACCATCTATCGCAAAATCGGCTCCCGCAGGTTCAGCGCACGTCCCCGGCGGACGTTGTGGCTGTCGCTGGGGTCTTTCGACACGTTGATGGCGCGGCTGGACCACGCGTCGGCGCGGCTGAAGGCGTCCCGTCGGAAGTCCCGCTGACCTCCCTGTGGCTTGAAATCTCGGAAAAAAAGCCGGCGGCCCGAGGGTCGCCGGTTTTCTTTCGTCGATCGGAGGGTTTGGCGCTGGCGAGCTTCACACAACCGATGCGGCGCTCACCGAGCCATGGCCGGATCACCAGGCAAAATGGGCAAACGCCTTGTTGGCTTCAGCCATGCGGTGCGTGTTCTCGCGGGTGCTGATTGCCTTGCCCTCACGCTTGTAGGCGGCGATCAGCTCATCCGCCAGCCGATCGCTCATCGGACGGCCCGACTGCTCACGACACGCCTGGATGATCCAGCGGAACGCCAGGCTCTGCTGCCGACGCTTGTTTACCTGCATGGGAACCTGATAGTTCGCCCCGCCGACGCGACGGGATCGCACTTCCACAAATGGCTTGACGTTGTTCACCGCCCCCTCGAAGACTTCCAGCGGCGGGACATCGCTCATCTTTGCCTTGACCTTGTCCATGGCCTCGTAAAAGACCCGTTGGGCCACGGTTTTCTTCCCGTCCCACATCAGGCAGTTGATGAACTTGCTGACCAGCTTGCTGTTGTAGCGAGGATCAGGTCTGAGGATCGACTCGCTCGCCGTCCATTTCTTGAACGCCATATTCGTAACCTTTGACCGTTTCCCTGCAGGCTTGTTCTCCCCGTCGACCGCCGACGGGAATACTCCGGTTCTGAAAGACTGTTGTACAGGAGGACCCGTGGACGACGGCGCTGTTGGTCTTCCGGACGCGCCACCACCCACGGCCAATTGCCGTTACTTCCCCTTTTTCGTGCCGTATTTGCTGCGTCCGCGTTTGCGACCTTCCACCCCCAGGGCATCGAGCGTGCCCCGGATGATGTGATATCGCACTCCCGGCAGATCACGCACACGCCCGCCACGCACCAGAACGATGCTGTGCTCCTGAAGATTATG
>JAVQWE010000317.1:0-3994 GCA_033579175.1 Phycisphaerales bacterium
CACGTGGACATGGCGTGCTGGAAGGGCCGGCTGTATGTCGGCTGGAACTCATGCCAGCGGGATGAGGATGTCTGGCCGTCGCGGGAACTCTTCAGCACTTCCGTCAATGGCATCGAATGGACCGAGCCAGCAGAAATGTTCCCGCAGGGGTTGTCTCGATGCCTCCGGATGTACTTCTACCATGCGGCCAACGGACGAATGCTGTGCATCGCCGGGCTGCGGAATGACCTGTCGCGGACCAATGAAGACACGAAAGGCCCTTTAGTGGTTCGCGAGATTCGCCCTGATCATTCCTGGGGAGACGTGTTCACGCTCCAACGGTCGGCGGCCGACGCCGGCGGGCCAGATCTGTTTGAACAATCACCCGACAGCGGGTTCGTCGAAGCGTGCCGGCAATTGCTTGCCGACACCGTCTTCCTCGAGCAGCAGGATCGGGGCAGGCTGTTAGGCTCCCGGCGGATGAAATGGCACGAGCCTTCCGCCTGGCCCGCAGGCAAGGTGCCGGGAGATAACGAGAAATGGGTTGCGGGCAAGGCGTATTCCTTCTTCAGGCGACCAGACGGCGCGATCGTCGGTGTGAGCAAGATGGGTTGGACGACGATCTCCTTCGACGACGGCAAAACCTGGGCGCAACCCCTTGTTCCACAGACACTTGTGACGGGTAAAGCCAAGGTCTGGGGCCAACGGACGGCCGACGGGCGCTACGTGCTGGTCTACAACCCCTCGCGGAAGAATCGCTATCCGCTGGTCGTCGTAACCTCTGATGATGGCGTAACTTACAGCGACATGCGCATCGTCCAGGGAGAGCTTCCCATCCAACGGTATGAAGGCGCGGATCGCTCGATCGGTCCGCAATACGTCCGCGGCATCAGCCATTGGTCCGACGACGGATCACGCGCCCCCGAACCCGTCCTGTGGCTGGTGTATTCCATGAACAAAGAAGACATCTGGGTCAGCCGGGTGCCCCTGCCGATTCGAGCGGAGGTTGCGCCGAACCCCGGCGGTCGGGAAGGACCTGCGTTGGCGGCACGTTCATGGGAAGACTGGAATCTGTACGTGCCCAAGTGGGCTAAGATTGATCCGATCGAGGGTGGCCTGCGCCTGGAGAACTGCGATCCCTACGACTACGCCGCCGCTACGTGGGTTTTCGGCCAGATGCGGCGCGTGATCATCCGGTTCCAGATAACCGCGATCTGGACTGACCGTGGCATGCTGGACATTGACGTCGCCAGCAAGTTCGGTTCGAAAGGCTCGGTCCGGCTGTCGCTGATCCAAGGCGGGCAACTGGCCCTGTGCGGCGGGGACCGGTTCATTCCGGTGGGGAGATGCCGAGCCAATGAGCCCGTCGAAGTAACCTTGGCCATCGACGCCGGAGCACAACGGTGGATGCTGACGGTAAAGGGACGTGATTTGGAGTTCCAGCAAGAGGTTCCGTTCTCCGAACCGGCCGAGGATGTTCACCGGATTATCTTTCGAACGGGCGGCTACCGTGGGGTGGGAGGGAAGAAGCCAGTGCCCATTGGAACGGATCGCCCCACGGAGCCTTGCGCGTTCGAGATCCGGGATTTGCGTGCGTCAGCGGGCGAGACGTGATCTCTCGCGATCCGGCCGGCACATATGAAATGCTGGAATCTCCGTTCGGTGCGCGACCCCATGCGATCGCCGACGACTTGGCATGAGCACGTTCCTATCGTGAAAATGAGGTGCTCGGAAGATATTAACGGTTTGAGGGAAGTGATCAGGCGTCAGTTTCTATGAGATTGAGATTCAATCTCGTCTGAACCTCAGTGGGTGGTGGGGTCCCAGCCATCGTTCCCTCGGAGTACGTTGGCCAGGGAATAGTCTGCAGCCTCGTCTTCGCTCAACTGCCTTGACCAAGGCACCCGCAAAGCCGGTCGGGCGCCCGGACCGTAATTGCGAAACTCGCGGAAACGCGCGGTCTTCTCGTTTTCGGGGTTCCGCCAGTTGTCCCAGCCCAGCGGATTGATGTTCGCGCTCAGTTCACAATGGAGAAACGCCACCGCCGCATGCGGACGCCACGGTCGGCCCAGGTAATAGGCTTTGCTCCGCCCGTCGTCGGTCAGCCGGCAGTTGAGAAAGACAAGCCCAAAGGGCTGATCGGGCGGGGTAGACGCCGCGGTAACGTAATTCGCGGAAAGACTGTGGATCTCGCATCGATCAAAAACGGCGGTCCCGTCGCCAAAGATGAAGTCGCAGTGTCCCTCGATATAACAATCCCGGAAGTAGCTGCGGCCGCGCGTGACGAACAACGTATCCTGCCAGCCCAGAAAACGACAGCGCCGGAAGATCGCCCGATCGCCGGAAAGGGAAAGGGCCAGCGCCTGTCCCCCTTCGCCGGCAGTGTTTTCGAAGGTGATCTCTTCCGCGACAAAGTCATCTGCGTCGACGTACACGCTGGCGGTCCGGTACATGCCCAGTTCCTGCCCGTCCGGGCCGATCATCCGTGCCGAGAGATTACCCGTGAGCACGGTGGTACGCGCGTCCAGCCCCCGGAGCGTAATGCAGGGTTTCTCGGGAGGAATGCGCAGCGGGTCGCGATACACGCCGGGCTGCACCTGCACGATCACCCGGGGCAAACGGCCGGGAGGAATCGAGTCAATTGCCTGCTGCAGCGTACGAAAATCCCCCGACCCGTCAGCGGCGACCGTCAGGATGTTCTGCTCTACAGACAAGTTTCCTCCGACCGGCCCTGACCCATACGACCACCCTGCTGTCGATCCCGCACAGCACCAGCTACGGCAGAAACCGGATCGGCTGGCTTTCGCCTCCGCTGATCACCACCAGCGCGTTGATCAGCAGCCACACGCCTGCGGCCAGAGCCTCGCCGAAAATCATACCCACGAAAAGGGGGCGAAGGGTTTCGAACAGTCGGGCGCCACCGAATCGCACGATCAACACCTTCGCGATCCACCCGACGAAGATGCTGAACCAACTGTTGGCGATGAAGGCACCATGGCTGGCGACGTAGCCGATCGGCAGCAGTGGCCAACTTGCCCAGCGCAGCGACGCGACCTCCAGCAAGGCTGTCACGGCGAATCCGATCCCGATGTGCAGAGGCACGCTATGGGTCTTCTGCTCGAACCTTCCCTGCACGAAGTTCACCACCGGCTGTCTCAGCTCACGGTCTGGAATCCGCTCCGCACCGAAATAGTTCCTCGGTGGCCGCGAGTCGGCCATCATCGGCGTCGGATACGAATACTGGCAGTACAACGTAGCCACCGCGGACATGACCAGTCCTGCCGCCAGCGCCCACGTGATCACCAGCCCCAGCCGACGGCGCTCTCGTGCAGCCAGTTCCGCCCCCCCGCAGATGCCCAGACCCGTGGTGGCAAATGTCAGGACACTGTCGCGTGACGTCAACGGCCCCAGCGCGTTGAAAACGCCCGCAAAATAGACGTCTCTGCCGGTCAGGGATGAAATCGGCAGCTGGCTGTAAATCTGAGATGCCGCGATATCAGCCCGGTAAAAGGGCAGGCCCGACTCAGCCACCACACGCGCTACCACCAGATGTGCCATCAGGATAAACGCGATGATCAGTCCTGCCATCCACGCCTGCACTCCGACGACCAGCAGCCACAGAAACATCACGGTGGTCCCGCCCACGGCAATCCAGAAAGTCAGTCGATAGGTCGTCTCCGAGCCGGCGCCGAATGCGTTGCGCACGATTCTCCACCAGTGCTGTCGCCCGATCCAGAAAATCCCCAGCACAAATGCAATACATGCCCCCAGATGCTGATCTCCCCAGGCAGCGTAAGGAATGTCGCGGTCCGCCAGGCGCATGTTTACTGAAATGATGTTCACCAGCAGGTAGCCTCCCCACAGGCTGAAGGCCGCACGCGAACGGATAAAGTAGGTTAACCCGAGGATCATGAACGAAAGCGTCGCCTTCTTCACCTGCGGGCGCAGCGAGTAGAACGGTTCTTCCGTGAGGATCGCGGTGAAGTCGTACCCCAGCGGAATGCGCGGAAAATAC
>JAVQWE010000318.1:0-3980 GCA_033579175.1 Phycisphaerales bacterium
CCAGCCGCGCGGCAACCTCGTCAGGAGCCAGCCCGCGGATCGCCTCTCGCACCGCATCTCCTGCAAACGATTCCGTTCCCCCTCCCCCGGGACCCTTTCCGCTGAGCAGATCCGGCGCAACAGCGATGAATCCATCGGCCGCCAGCTGATCCGCCACGGCACGCACCCAATCCGTCAAGCCGAAAATCTCATGAATCACCAGCACGACGGGCGCCTTGTCGTTGCGCTCCGGATAAACCACCCACGTTTTCAGCTTCGTGTCACTCCCGGGTAGCGGAATGTCCACCCATTCCCCATGCCGCGGGGAGGCTTTAAGCCGCTCGACGGCGTCTTCAGCCCCCGGCGGAATGCCCGTTTCCACCGCGGAAGCGCCGCTGGCAAGCAGGCATGTCAGGATCAGCGTCCGGGTCAGAAGGAATTCAGGGGTCATCCTTGGATTGTAACGCCGACAGGGCGGATCAGGCATCCAATTTCCCGATGGGGTCGGACAGCCATCAGCGCCGGGCACGACGTGGAATCAGCAGGGATCAGTCAGCGGAGGCACTGCACCGCCAGCCGATGAAAATGGTGCACCCCGTTTTCGCGCTTCACGGAATAGCGCCCGCGGCGGTAAAAACCGCTCTGCAGGCCGCGATGCGTGGCCTCGACGACGGCCTCATCCTCGCGTTCGACGCGATCCAGCGCCGCCCCGGCCCCACGGTCGATCCGATCGGGCTTCCACACGTAGGGGAGAAATGTCACGCGGGTGCGATCCACCGCCAGCGGCCGAACCACGTTGATGGACAGGCCCCACGGATAAAAGTTGAACATCAGATTCGGGAAGAACCAGTAATAATACGCCGCGATTCGTCGGCCGGCATCGGGGGATGACGGTGGCAGGTCGAAGGCCTCGGCGTCTGCCTCGGCCGTGCCCACTTGCAGGACCCCGTGTGGCAGCAGCTCGACGAGGTAGTTTTCATAGTCCAACTGCTGATTCAAGGCCGCATGGATGTAGGGGATGTGGAAACCCTCCAGATAGTTGTCGATGTACAGCGCCCAGTTAGCCCGGAAGACATAGTCGCGCTGCCGGGTGGGATCGGGCTGGAATTCGTGCAGGGGCATCCAGCCGATGCGATCGATCATCGGTCGCAGCATCTCCTCCAGAGCCGACGCCGGGTTGAGTGAGGCAAACAGAAACCGACCCCACAATGCCCAGGGAATGCGCGGCAGGTCGTCGGCTTCGGAAGGAAAGCCGGCGACGCCCTCGAACTCGGGCATGTGGCGGAATTTGCCGTCCAGATCAAATCGTCGTCCGTGATAGCGGCAGCGAAGCGAGGTTTCCACGCCGGCACCGAGGCACAGCAGATTCCCGCGGTGCGTGCAGACGTTCGCCAGGCAGTGAATCCGGTCCTGATGATCGCGGGTGAAGAGGATCGGCTCATCGATTGCGCCCTCCAGAAAGTTGCAGGGATAGACGCTGCCCGGTGTTTTGACGACATCGGCATCGGCGATCCACTGCCAGGACCGGGCGAACGCCGTGCGTTTCATCGCCTCCAGGATCGCCGGGTCGGTGTAGAAACGAGCCGGCGGGGTTTGAGCGCGCGAAATGTCAGGGTCGATCTGGAAATCAGGCATGCGGGCATTTGACCGCGCCCCCATGCGCTTCGGCAACTACATCCCCGGGATCAGGCCGGTGGGAAGGCCCAGCTCGGCGGCCATCTTGGCCATTTCGGCGCGCATGACGTCTGCCGCCTTCGCCTGCGCAGCCCGCACGGCGGCGGCAATGAGGTCCTCCAGCATTTCCACGTCATTCAGATCCACGCGCTGCCGGTCGATGCGGAGCCGCAGCAGTTCGAGCTTGCCATTGACCGTGGCCGTGACCAGCCCCCCGCCGGCGTCGGCACTGACCTCCCTGCGGGCGATCTCTTCCTGCATGGCTTGAATGCGCTCCTGCATTTCCCGTGCCTTGGAAAGCAGGCCCGGCAGGTTCGCCAGATTCCTGAATTGATCGAACATGGCTTGGATTGTACGCGTTCGCCGGTGGCAAGTCGCTGCGGAAATCGGTCAAAGCATCGCTTCGGGGCGATGGCCGGAGTGTTAATCGATCCGCACGATTTCGCCGTCGAACAGTTCGCAGGCCGCGCGGACCAGCGGATCGGACTCGAGGATGGCCCGTTTCTGCTCGGCCGTTATCACCGGCGCCGGGGGCGGGGGCGTTGAGACTGCCGCCGCCTGCGACGCATCGCGAGAGGACGGCTTGGTGCCGTTCGGGCGGTTCGGGGGATTCTCCCGGCCGTCTGGCGGATCAGAGTCCACCTCGACGACCAGACCCACCGGTTCGTTCATCAGCTCGCTGAGCGTTTGCTGCACGACCTGCCGCCGGGGTTCGCGCTGCAGCATGCGCGCTGCGGCCTCGTGGGCGTGGCTGTAGCGGATCACCGCCCGGCCTGCTTCCACGGAGACGATCCGACCGTGGACCAGAATTCCATCGTACCCGGGACCGTGCCGGGCCAGCGCAGCGCGCAGGCGGCTCATCATGCTGGCGAATTCGGCCTGATCGACCGGTTGCAGATTGGCCGCCGTCGTGGACGCCCGGGCGTCGTTGGACGTACCTGAGGCACGCCCCGACTCGGCAAAAATTGCGCCCAGCGAGCGGGTTGGACCGGCAAAGACCTTTCCGACCGCCGGCAGGACGTCGTCGTCATCGGTGCAACTGCCCTCGTCGAAGACCGTTTCTGCCCCGGTGGGGTTCTGGATTCTCTGCCCGACGCCCGCCGGCGCCGGGGTTACCCGCGGCTCTGGCCCTCGAGCCTCGACCGCTCCGGCGCCTGGGGAATCGACAGCGGGTTCATGCTTTTTTTTTTCGCCAAGAGCCGCCCCCCCCGCCAGCAGATCCTCAATCCGCGTGAACTGTTCGGCCAGCGTGATTCGCACCAGCACGGCATCCAGCAGCGCCCGTCCGGCCGAGGTTCCCCGGAGATTGCGCCGAAGCTCCTCCAGTACCGTGATGCTCTGTGTGAGGCAGATCACATCAAACTTCTTCGCCTGAGCTTCGAGCTCATCCAGCGACAGCCCCGCGACCTCGACAAGGTCGCTGTGGCGACCGCAGGTGGCCAGCAACAGCAGGTTCCGGAAATGCTCGATCAGGGATGCCACCAGCATATCCGGTGAAAGACCCTCTCGAATCAGGCGATCGGCAAGTTCAAGAACTTCCCCCGGCGCGCCCCGGCCGATGCGCTCCGCCAGATCGAAGATGACCTGCGCCCGGGGCATGCCCAGAAGCTGCTCGATCAGGGCGACGGTGAGGTGCTTTTCGCCGGCGCTCAGCAGCCGATCCAGCAGCGAAAGCGCATCTCTCATGGAACCCGCCCCGGCCCTGGCCACCAGCAGCAGAGCCTCGTCATCGGCCTTCACCTTCTCCTGCCGGCAGATGCTTTTGAGGTGGCTGGCGATCTCGCGCGTGGCGATGTTGCGGAAGTCATACCGCTGGCAGCGGCTGAGAATGGTCGGGGGGACTTTTTCCGTCTCGGTGGTGGCGAGGATGAACTTCACGTGGCCGGGGGGCTCTTCCAGTGTCTTCAGCAGCGCGTTGAAGGCCCCGCGGCTGAGCATGTGGACTTCGTCGATGATGTAGACCTTGAAGCGTGCCCGCGCCGGCCGAAAACGCGAGTTCTCAATCAGCTCGCGGATTTTGTCCACCTGGGTATGGCTGGCGGCGTCAATTTCAATCACATCCATGTCGTCGCCGCGGGCGATCGCCGTGCAACTGGTGCACTTGCCGCAGGGGTTCGGGGTGGGGGCATCGAAGCTGTCGCAGTTCAGGGCCTTGGCAAGGATGCGGGCCATGCTGGTTTTCCCGACACCGCGAGTGCCGCAGAACAGAAAGGCATGGGCGATGCGGTTGGTTTCAATCGCCCGCTTGAGCGTGTGCGCAACGTGATCCTGCCCGACCACTTCGTCGAACGTGCTCGAACGGTGCTTCCTGGCGAGTACGACGTATG
>JAVQWE010000319.1:0-3978 GCA_033579175.1 Phycisphaerales bacterium
AGGAGCAATACGGCCTGGGGGACATTTATCAACGCAGCCGGACCGACCTGCCCGAACGTAACCTGTTCTGGCTCAATCAGTTACTGAAGCTGAAGCTTCCCCCGGGCAAAGCCTTGGAGATCGGCAGTGCACATGGGGGCTTTACATTCCTCATGCAACAGGCTGGGTTTGAGGCCACCGGGCTGGAACTCAGTCCCGAAGTTGTGCGGATTTCCTCGGCGATGTTCGGGGTTCCCATGCTTTGCGGGCCGGTGGAGGAACAGTCCATTCCGGCGCGCTCGCTGGATGTCATTGCTCTGATGGACGTGTTGGAACATCTGCCAGACCCACTGGGCACCATCCGCCATTGCGTGAAGCTGCTGAAGCCCGACGGTATCCTTCTGATCCAGACGCCACGGTTTCCCGCGCATAAATCCTTCGCGGAGCTGGCCGCGACTCAGGACCGCTTCCTTGCTCACCTGAATCGGCTGGAACACCGGTTCCTTTTCAGCAAGGACAGTGCCCGCCAGCTCATGCAGGCCGCTGGGGCAGGATGCGTGGAGTTCTATCCGGCGATTTTCGGCTTCTACGACATGTTCCTGGCTGCTTCCCCTCAGCCGATCCGCGAAATGCCCGCCGACCTGCGCGACGCCTGGCTGGGACAGACACCCTCCCGGCGGATGGTGCGCGCGTTGCTCGATGCCGAAGACCGGCTTCGCACGGTCGTGCGCAAGTACCGGGAGTTGAAGCGCGCCGTCAGCGGCGAAACGCTTTACGCCGCGGCATAAAAATCACTGCTCCCTTGCCGCCCCGCAGCCAGCCTGCCGGGATCGCGATCTGTCCACATCCAGTTGAAATCGGGCAGTTGGTGATTCGGATGCCGCACATCTGGCCGCCTTCTTACAGGTTTGGGCAGAAACCCGTGCAGCGCCAGCCATTTTCGGGTTTCTTCCGTGATTCTCGCGTCGCGTGTCACGAAATCGAGCAGCAAGCGGACCTGATCGTTTTGTCCGGCGATCGCTGCGGTCTGGATTTGCCAGCGCGTGTAGAGGTTGAATTTGTCCTCCGGGGAAAGCCTGAAAATGTCGCCGTAAACAGGGTCTGATTCATTCGACTCCACGATCCGAACGAGGCTCTGATACCACTGAGAACCGGTCTGGGTTCGCTGAGCGGGGTGCCGTTGATAAACGGCCGTATGACGGGGGATGAAACGTCCGGCGAAAAAGTGCAGCGCGCGATACCAGAAGTCGATTTCAGCGCCTTCGGCGAGGTCCATCCGCAACAGGCCGATGCGATCGATCAACTCCCGCCGGAAGAATGTGCCGTGTTGCGGGAGCACGCGCCGCAGCAGCAGGGATCGAGGGTCTACCCGGTGGTCGTCCAGTTGCGAACAGGTGAAGGAGGTGCCATCAGGCTCAAGGTAGACGTCGCAGCCGCTGGCGAGGGCAATCGATCCGTCCTGCTCCAGTGCGGCAACCGTGTGAGCGATGGCGTCAGGGAGATAGAAATCATCACTGCTCTGAATCGCCAGAATCTCGCCTGAGGCGACGGAAAGCCCCTTGTTCGTGGCATCGGCAATGCCATAGTCCCTTTCGCTCCAGTGTCTCACGCAAGGAAAGCGTCGAAGCACCTGAAGTGTTTCGTCCGTCGAACCTCCATCGGACACGATGATCTCCACGCGGCCGGCGTAATTCTGGCGGAGAATCGATAGCAGGGTTCGTTCGAGATATCGGCCTTGATTGAACGAAGGAATGACGATCGAAACCGGTGGCAGCATGGCGATCCTCGAGGTGTTTGGAAGAGGCGGGCGCGTGCCTGTCACGCCCGCTCAAGCCGCGACTGGCGCAGCAACGCGCAATTCCTGCGCTCTGGTGCAAGCTTCTGTCCATCGCCGCATGCAGTAGGCAAGTTGATGCAGATACCCTCGTGTGGCGTCATTCCAGATGATCCCGCGGAATTTCTCGGCCGCGTCATCGAGCAGGGCTGAGAGGGATCGATAGGCTTGAGAATACGAGGATCCCTCAATTCTCTGCTCCACGAGCCATGGCGCCAGGTCCTCGATCAGCCAGATGCAGCCCATTTCGCAGGTGGCGTCCTTCAAGTAGTTGTGGGCATTGCGGCGGTGATCCACCAGGGGCGTGCCCACACGAATGTAATGCCCCAGAGCCTTGGCGCAAGCTTGTGCGAAGTAGCCGCTGAGTATGTCGCCATACCGGTCGATGCTCATCATGCCGGCCAGGGGATAGTTCATCCGCGCGAAGTAATAGCTCGCGATCGCATCCCGATGCACCGCCGTGTTCTGGGTGTTGATGGGTGACCAGGTATGCCGGCCGAGCAACATCGGGTCGGCCTTCAGGGCGGTTGCGCGTGCGGGGGCGACAAGCCAGGTCATGCCATCCAGATCAGGTTCCGATAGCCACAGGCCGGCGTTGATCGTTACCCGACCGGTGGCTTCCACGAATGCAATCTCGTCGTGACGATGCCTCTGCTGATAGGGAAATCCGCGCGGGTAGACCGTCGCGGGCTTGCACTCCAGCATGGAACAGAGGTTGTACCAGCCACTGGTTGTCTTGACGGCCGGCAGGGTTACCGTCGGCCGAGCAACGACGGAATGTTCTCTGAAATACCAAGCGTCAGCGCGCGGGAAGTTGTCGTCATCGATGGAAATGATCACCTGCGCGTCGCTGGCGAGGGCCATGAGGTAGCCGAGATTGCGGCGATTGTCGGAATCGAAGGGCACAAGCCCGTCAAATCCGACTCGCGCCGCAAACGATTCCTGCGCTTCCAGCGTCGGACATACCACCCGCATGCCTCTGCTGGCCAGGTGCATGCAGCGTGCAAAGAGCTGCGGCGGCGACTTGCGATCCGCGATGACGAAGAACGTCACGTGATGCAGCACATCTTCCCGCTGGGCGGCGGCGAAATAGTCGTCCAGAAATTCTCCCTTGCCGATCGTTGTGACCACAACCGCAATCTCGGGTTCATCCGGCATGGCGATACTCCCTGGCAACGGGCTGAATCGCCCGGCCATTCATGGCGCGCAGCAATGCATCAACGATCCATTGCGGCGAAATCTCCGTCAGGCAATGCGGAGTCGTCTGCGTGCACCGATAGCCACAGCCCACGCAGGCGGTGGGCTTGGTCAGAAGGATCGTGCGCGTTTCTCCCGGCCAAGGCCAGAATCGGTCCGGCATGCCCCCGGTGGCCAGGACCACGGTCGGTCGGTCGAAGGCGGTGGCGGCATGGGCCAGACCCGTGTCCACGCTGATCAGCCCATCCAGGCGCGATACGATCGCGGCCGCGACCGCAATGTCGCAGTCGCTCGGAAATCGGTGCCACGGCACATCTCCGATAATCTGGGAAATCTGGGAAAGCAGGGTAGTTTCTTTGGGGGTGCAGAGCACTGCGGGCAGTAGCTGGTGCTCTTCCCACAGCTTCCGGATCACAGCAGCCCATTTCTCCGGCGGATATTGATTGATCGGAGCCGAGCCGGCCGGAACAATCCCGATCAGTCCCCCCGCCCGCGCACGCCGAACCGCATGCCGCGCTTGGCCCACCAGCACACTGGCATAGGTCAACGCCCGAGCCGAGAGCGGAAGCTCAGGTCGCTCCGCCTCGATCGCACAACCCCATTGGCTGGCCAGAAAAGCGTTCCGCTCCAGCTCGTGACCCCCTCCCGGCCTCGGCTGTAGCACGCGGGTGGCGAACCGGCGCAGCCACTGCCGCTGCCAGTCGAACTGATTTGCCGTGCTCCCGGGGTTGATCCACTTCTCCCGAGCACGCAGGTGGGCCACGATCCACGACCCCAGCGGCTCGGGATCGTCTGGCGGGTAGATGGCGCAATCGTAGCGATATCGACCCAAAGCAAAGCCCAGCCGGGCACGCCAGGCAAGCGACCAGAACACCCGATAGTTTCCCTCTTTGAACCCCCGTGGCACCCTGATAAACCGGTGGACCGCCGGGTGAGCTTCCAGCAGCAGGATCGTCCCTTCCGGTGCC
>JAVQWE010000320.1:0-3943 GCA_033579175.1 Phycisphaerales bacterium
ATCCGAGTCTGGGTGACGCCGAGCTGCTGCGTCGTCATGGCTGGACCACTTCGACCCTGTTCGAGCACTGGTCATCACTGCTCAAATCCCGCCGGATCACCCGTGTGGCTGAGGTCGTGATCGACGATGGGGTGTTCGATCTGCAGTTTGTTCATCCGAGCTGGCCGGTGGACCAGCAGCACAAGCGATATGTCGCGCAGATCGGGGGGTTGAACTTCAATCTCAACTGCATCGATTTCTACCTGCGTACGACAACGCGAGGCGCAATCGTGCAATATCGGATCGACCCCGCCACCGCCTACGCGCAGATCACCAACACCTGCGCGTTCGGTGATCGCAATTCCGTGTGGCTTTCGCGTGAGCTGGGAAGCAACCGGATCGTTCTGAAGGGTCAGGCGCAGGCATCCAGCTCCGAACCGATCTCGGTTACGGTGCACGATCCGGGAATGTTCTTTGCCTTCACGCTTTCTGAGGCGCTGCGCGCCTCCGGCGTGGAAGTGATCAACCCCCCCGTCCGCGATCTTCAGGCCCACGCCCGCCAGAATCTCATCCTCCTGGCCCAGCATGAAACCCCGCTGGAACTGGTCCTGCGACGCGCCAACAAGGACAGCATCAACCTCTACGCCGAGTGCCTGCTCAAACGACTGGGGGCTGCTTCGACCGGGGGACGGGGCGGATCGTGGCAGAACGGCGCCACGGCCATTGGCGCGTTCACCGGCGAGCGGGGAGTCCCACCGACTGAGATCACCATCGATGACGGCAGCGGGCTGAGTCGCAAGAACCGCCTGTCCGCCAATGCCCTGACGCAGATTCTGGCGGCAGATTTTTTCGGCCCGCACCGTCAGACCTTCATCAGCTCCCTGGCCGTCGGGGGCATCGATGGCACGCTCGATGCGCGCTTCCGGGACGACTTGAAAGGACGCGTGTTTGCCAAAACCGGTTATGTCGCCAACGCCCGATGCCTCAGCGGATTCCTGCGAACCCGCAAAGACCAGTGGTATGCCTTCGCCATTCTGGTCAACGGACCGGTTGGAATCGAAGGCCGAAGAATTCAGGAACAGATCGTCGCCGCGATCGACAGAAATGACTGAACCCCCACAGACCATTTTCGCAGCGGGCCCATGTCGGCGCCGTGAATCGGCAAAGCGCGCCCGGACAAGTCGTGGTCGGCGGCGCGCCGGCACCGGGCGGATCAACCCGCAAACGCACCCTCCATGCCCTTGTTCTGCGACAATCTCCTGACGGCCATCGAGCAGAAGGGCGCGCCGGTCTGTGTCGGCATCGACCCGCTGCCGGAACTGTTTCCGGACGAGCTGCGTCCTTCCAACCTGAATGATGTCGAAGCCTGCGTAGACGCGATCTACAGCTTCTGCATCCAACTGCTGCAGGCGCTGGCGCCGCTGGTGCCGGTGGTGAAGTTCCAGTCGGCTTGTTTTGAGCGCTATCAGTGGGAGGGGGTGGAGGCCTATTACTCGCTGATCGGAGAGGCCCGGGCCATGGGGCTGCTGACGATTGGAGATGTCAAGCGCGGGGACATCGGCTCGACCAGCGCGGCATATGCCGAAGCCCACCTCGGTGACGCGCCCGAGCGCGACGGTCAGGAGGCCGACACACCCGATGCGATCACGATCAATCCCTTTCTCGGTCTGGACGCGATCGAGCCCTTCGTCACCACGGCAAGGGAGCTGGAGAAGGGGCTGTTCGTGCTGGTTCGAACGAGCAATCCGGGGTCAGCACATCTGCAGGATCTGAAGACGGTTGATGGCCGGACTGTCAGCGAGGTGGTGGCCGACCAACTGGCACCAATCGCCGAAACCCCGGCGCTGCTGGGCGCCCGGGGCTACAGCAGCATCGGTGCGGTTGTGGGAGCAACCCAGCCGCACACCATGGAATCGTTGCGCAGGCGGCTGCCCCGCTCGATCTTCCTGCTGCCGGGCTATGGCACGCAGGGAGCGACAGCGGAGATGACGCGTGCGGCCTTCGTGTCGGGCACCGGGGCGATCGTTTCAGCCAGTCGAAGCGTTCTGTATGCCTTCCGCCAGCAGCCAGGAGCCAACTGGATCGACGCAGCCCGCTCGGCCGTCCTGACCATGCGAAAGGAGCTTCAAGCAGTGATCTGACGGGTCGGTGGCGCTGGCGCCTCACGCGCTCTTTTGCCCATAAAATGCCCGTTTTTTTGAAGATTTTCGCGGAAGGCTTACGATTCTTGTGTCATGGAAGACCTGAACGCCAAGCGCGTGACCGTTCTGGGTCTGGGTCGGTTCGGAGGGGGGATCGGCGTGTCCCGCTGGCTCTGCCAGCAGGGTGCGCAAGTAACGGTCGTGGACGAAGCGCCAGAGCAGGACCTGGCCGAGTCCAAGGCGCAATTGGCCGATCTCCCGGTCACTTTCCACTTCGGGGGCATGCCCGACGACCTCCTCGATCGCACCGACCTGCTGGTGATCTCCCCTGCCGTGCCCCCACGCCACCCCCTGCTGGCGCAGGCGCAGCATCGCGGAGTTCCGGTGACGCTGGAGATTCGCCTTTTCATCGAGCGATGTCCGGCCACGATCCTCGGGGTCACGGGAACGAAAGGCAAATCGACGACGGCAGCCTTGCTGGCGCGGATGCTGCAGCAGAAATATCGCACGTTTCTGGGCGGCAACGTCGGAGGCTCGCTCCTGCCCAAGCTCTCGAACATGTGCTCGGCCGACATGGTCGTGCTGGAGCTTTCCAGCTTCATGCTCGAACATCTGCGCCCGATGCGCTGGAGCCCGCACGTGGCGGTCATCACCATGCTCAGTCAGGATCATGCCGACTGGCACGGCTCCATCGAGGCCTATCTGGATGCCAAGCGGAACCTCGTCCGCTTCCAGACCAGGGAGGATTTTGCCGTGCTCGGTCCACCGACGCCGGTTCTGCAATCCTTCGAGGCGGTGACGGCGGCGCGGATCGTGCGTTATGGCCTGGACGATTCCCCGCAATTCCTGCTGCGCCTCCCCGGACGTCACAACCAGCTGAATGCTCAGGCGGCGTTTGCGGCGGCCCAATGTATGGATGTGACCCGCGAGCAGGCGCAGCTCGGCATCGCCGGGTTCACGGGCCTGCCACACCGGATGCAGATTGTCCACGAGAGCGACGGGGTAACGTGGGTCAACGACTCCATCGCAACCATCCCCGAAGCCGCCATCGCTGCCAACCAGGCGTTCCCCCAGGGAAAAGTCATTCAGATTGTCGGAGGGTACGACAAGAAACTCGACTGGACCGAGATGTGCCGGCAGCTTACACGCGGCTGCAAGGCCGTGCTGACGATCGGGGCCATCGGACCGCGCCTGGCCGAGCTTCGGCGTCGGCACGGAGCGCAAGTGTGGGAATGCGGCAACCTCGCCAACGCGGTGGCCACGGCGCGGGCGCTCGCCCGCGAAGGCGATGTCGTGTTGCTGAGCACCGGCACAGCCAGCTACGACCAGTTCAAGAATTTCGAGCAACGCGGCGACGCTTTTACCGAGCTGGCGCGTTCGCAATAACCGAGTCATCCCTTCTGCAACACCGCCGCTCGCGACCGGCGCTGCAGGCTTCCGCACGTCGTTTTACAGCCAGTCACCGCGTGTCCGCACAGCTGCCCTCGACGCGCTCGACGGCTTACCCTCTGGCTCCCACGGTCGATCGCCGGCGACAAGGAACCGCCGCCTGTTGGCCCGGAAAACCGCCACGACGGGTTCTCAGGAAACGCATCGGCGCGTTGCGCAAAAGAACAAGCGGACGGTGGACTTCATACGTGATCCATGGTTTCGCCCGATCCGGTCCGACTCAGCATTTCCACGGCCGCTTCCAGCCGCGCCACCCGCTGAGCCACCCGGCTGGTCAGCTCGGCGGTCCGCACGGCGCGCTTGTCGAGGGTGTCGGCGTGGCGATCCAGCCTCGATTCCACGGCCTTTTCGAGGTTGTCCATGCGCTGTTCCAG
>JAVQWE010000321.1:0-3935 GCA_033579175.1 Phycisphaerales bacterium
CGCACAACGCCCATCGACTGGCCGACACAATTCTGGAAATGTACCGCCAGTTTGCTCAGGAGGGTCCTTCCGAACAGGAGCTTGCCACCGCCAAGAAGCAAAAGGCCACGGAACTGCAATCGCAGATGAAAGAGCCGGCCTTCTGGATCGGCGTCATGAGCGAACATGTGTACCGCAAGCGCGATTGGGCCGATACCAAGGCGTTGCCCGGGATTTTCGATACCTTCACCACCGCGGATGTGAAGGACGCCTTCTGCCGATACTTCCGGGATGATTCGATCGTGCGCTATGTGATCACGCCGCAATCTCCGGCCGTGCCGGCGACGGCGCCGGCAGCGGTGCCGGCGGCGGAGTGACGCCCGGGTCACAGGCCTCTGGCGCGCTCGAGGCAGACGACGGGGCTGCGGGAAAGCTCGCTGCCGGTGGGAAAGTGTTCTGTGGGAAGCCCATCATCGGACTTGCCGGGGGGATCGGCTCGGGAAAGTCGTTCGTGGCCGGACTGTTTGCCGAACTGGGGGCCTTCGTCATCAGCTCCGACCAGCAGGTGCAACAACTCTACGAGCAGGAGAATGTCAAGGATACGTTACGTTCCTGGTGGGGGCCGCGGGTGTTCCGCCCGGACGGCTCCGTGGACCGCTCGGCCGTGGCCGGAATTGTCTTTTCCGATCCGGCCGAAAAGGCGAGGCTGGAGGGCTTTCTCCATCCCCTGGTGAATGCCGCACGGCTGAAAATCATGCAGGAGAAAGCCGCCGACCCGGCGGTCAAGGCGTTTGTCTGGGATATTCCCTTGCTATTTGAAGCAAACTTGAACAAACAGTGTGATTGCATAGTATTTATTGATGCACCCTTGTGGATCAGGCAACAGCGGGTGCGACAAACCCGGGGCTGGTCGGCCGAAGAGCTGGCCAAACGAGAAAATTTGCAGTTGCCCCTAGACAAGAAGCGAGCGATTTCCGATTATATGATCAGCAATTCCGGCGATGCCGGGGTTGTGCGCGAACAAGTCCGCGACGTTCTTTCCCGGATACTCTCCGTTGCACAAGGCCAAGTCGGCAAGGCCGAGGCCGAGGCTCGGTAGGGGCTGGCGAAAAACGGGGTTGCCTGGAAAAAGACTCAAAAGAACGTGTCGGGCGCTCATTCGCAGAAACGAAGACCCTTCCGCATCGCCGGGCTGGGTTATCCGGCGGCTGGCGGCAAGCGAGCAACCGGCTCAGCCACGTAACCATCATCCCTTTTCCGTATCGGAGGCCCGTTCCTATGGCCAAATCCCCCACCCGTTCCCGTCGTCATCAGGAAAGACCCCAACCGCAGACAGAGGCCGAAACCACCGAAACCACTGCCGTCGCCGCGGTGGAATCGCGTCCGTCCCCGGAACCCCCCCCCGCGCCGTCGGTGGGTGAGGATGTCGCCAGCATCGACGCGGAAACCAATGCCAAGTATGAGCAGGTCAAGGGTGGCAAGCTGTTCATCAAGGACCTGCAGCAGATGGATGTCCATCAGCTTCACGAGATGGCCCGCGCCGAGGGGATCAGCGATTACATCGGAATGAAGAAGCAGGATCTGATCTTTCAGATCCTCCGCAGCCGCGTCCGGCAGAACGGGCTGATGTTCGGAGAAGGGGTGCTGGAAATCCTGCCCGACGGGTTCGGGTTCCTGCGCAGTCCTGAATACAACTACCTGCCCTGTCCAGATGATATTTACATCAGCCCCAGCCAGATCCGGCGCTTCGGCCTGCGAAACGGCCACGTCGTGCAAGGCCAGATCCGGCCCCCGAAGGAATCGGAACGCTACTTCGCGCTTCTGCGCGTCGAGGCCATCAACGGCGAGGATCCAGAGAAAATCACCGACATCAGCAACTTTGAGGATCTGACTCCGCTTCACCCCAATCGCCGCATCGTTCTGGAGAACGATCCGAAGGACCTGAACATGCGGATCGTCGATCTGGTGACACCCGTCGGCTTCGGACAGCGCATGCTGATCGTCGCCCCCCCGCGCACCGGTAAGACCGTGCTGCTCCAGAAGATCGCCAACGCCATCACCAAGAACAACCCCGAGGCGATCCTCATCATCCTGCTGATCGACGAACGTCCCGAAGAAGTAACGGACATGCGCCGCAACACCAAGGCAGAGGTCGTCTCTTCCACCTTCGACGAACCGGCCAGCCGGCATGTGCAGGTGGCGGAAATGGTCATTGAAAAGGCCAAGCGCTACGTCGAATTCGGCAAAGACGTGGTGATCCTGCTGGACTCCATCACCCGTCTGGCCCGGGCATACAACACCGAAGTGCCGCACTCGGGAAAGATTCTCACCGGCGGCGTCGATGCCAACGCGCTGCAGAAACCCAAGCGGTTCTTCGGAGCAGCCCGGAACATCGAGGAAGGCGGCAGCCTCACCATCCTGGCCACCGCCCTGATTGACACCGGCAGCAAGATGGATGAAGTCATCTTCGAGGAGTTCAAGGGCACCGGCAATGCCGAACTCCACCTGGACCGTCGGCTCGTCGACCGACGCGTCTATCCGGCCATCGACATCAACTCCTCGGGCACCCGTCGCGAAGAGCTGCTGCTGGACCCGAAGGAACTGGAGCTGGTCTATCGCCTCCGTCGGGTGTTGTCCGACATGAACCCGGTGGAGGCCGTCGAGCTGCTGAAAGGGCGGCTGGAAAAGGTTCCCAGCAACGCCCAGTTCCTGATGAGCATGAACCTCGATTGAGCCTCGGATGGTCCAGGCCGTCCGGCGCGAGGTGCTCGGGCGGCTGTCTTCCCGTGCTCTAAGTCCGAGAAACCCTGCCGCGGCAAAGTCTTGGCCTGTTCGCGCCGATTCTGCGCAACAGCCCGATGACCCTCCGGCGGATTATCCTGATCGACGATTCCGAAGCGGTTCACCGGCTGGTACGCGCCCGGCTGGCGGGCGAACCGGTGGAAATCCGGGCGGCTCGCGATGGCCAGACCGGTATGGCGCTCATTCGTGAGTGGCCTCCTGACCTGATCCTGCTGGACGCGGAGCTTCCCTCCGGTAATGCCGCGGATTTCTGTCGTGCCTTGAGGTCAGACCCCGCGACCCTGCACATCCCGGTGCTCCTGCTGGTGGGTGCCGCAGCCCTCGGGCAGAAGCCAGTCGGACTGGAGGCAGGGGTGTTTGACTTCGTCGCCAAGCCTCTGGACTCCACGGAACTGCGTGCCCGGGTTCGTGCTGGCTTGCGGATGAAGTTCCTGATGGAGTTGCTCCAGAAGAAGGCTCGGATCGACAGCCTGACGGGCCTGTGGAACCGGGAGTTTCTGCAGCAGCGGTTGCAGGAGGAGCAATCGCTGGCGCAACGCACCGGGCGCCCGCTGGCCTGCATTCTGATCGACCTCAAGGGGCTCGACGCCATCAATCAACGATGTGGTTACGCCTGGGGGGACCAGGCGCTGCGCGCCGTGGCAGACTGCATCCAACGTCACACCCGCTCGGAGGATATCCTCTGTCGTGTCGGGGGGGACGAGTTTGCCCTGCTTCTGCCCAATACCAGCCAGAGCGGCGCGAACGCTTTGGCCAAGCGACTGCTGGAGAGTGTGAGTCATCTCACACTCAACGGTCCTGAGGGGGTCATTCGGCTCGGCGCAACGGTTGGAGTGGGGGCGGTGGATTCTGCAACAGGGTCGTCGCCGGTCGAAGCAGCGATTCAGGCGCTGTTGCGGTCAAAGGCCGATCCCCGGCGGAATGCAGTTGCCCAGTGCGCTTGACTTTCTATCCCAGCAGCTTCTGCTTATTACCCATCTTGTCCAGATTAACACTCGAATACTTCCCTCTGCGCCGGATTTTGCTTGTTTTCTTCAAACGGACGGTTTATAAGACGTGGGTCGTGTCCGAGCCGCTCCACAAGGGCGCACTCGGACGGGATGCATATCGTCTCGGTCACTTTCAGCCGCCGTCGTGCGGCGGGTGCGGAAGCT
>JAVQWE010000322.1:0-3911 GCA_033579175.1 Phycisphaerales bacterium
AAGGCATCGGAACCAAGGGCCCGACCCTTTCCACCTATGTCAGCATTCCCGGTCGGATACTGGTGATGATGCCGGGAATGAGCAAATTCGGGATCAGCCGCAAGATTGAAGATGAGGAAGAACGTCGGCGACTGCGGCAGATCCTGGACAGCCTCAAGTGCCCGGAGGACGTGGGGTTCATCGTCCGTACGGCGGGCGTGGGTAAGAGCAAGGCCGAGATTTCGCGGGATCTGCAGTATCTCACCCGTCTCTGGAAGAACATCAACGACAAGCTCAAATTACCGGCTCCGGTGCAGCTTTATACCGAGGGCGATCTGGTCACACGGACTGTCCGCGATGTGTTCTCCAGCGACATTGAGCGCATCGTCGTGGACAACAAGGAAGTGGCCCGGAAAGTGAAGGAATTCTTCAAGATCGCCATGCCGCGCACCAAAAACCGGGTCGAGTTGTATGAGGATCCCATCCCGCTGTTTCATAAATACAACATCGAGCAGGAAATCGAGCGCATTCACTCCCGACACGTGCCCCTGCCCTCGGGCGGATCACTCGTGATCGACTCGACCGAGGCGATCGTTGCGATCGATGTCAACAGTGGCAAGTTTCGCGATCACTCCGACGCCGAAACTACCGCCTTCCGTACCGACATGGAGGCCGCCGACGAGATTCCGCGCCAGCTCAAGCTGCGTGACCTCGGGGGCGTGATCATCTGCGACTTCATTGACCTGCGTTTCGAGCGACATCGACGCGAAGTCGAAAAGCGACTTCACGAGAACCTCAAGAAGGATCGCGCCAAGACCAAGGTCCTGCGGATGAGCCAGTTCGGCATCATCGAAATGACCCGGCAGCGCATGCGCCCCAGCCTGAAAAAGTCGATTTACTGCGACTGCCCCCATTGCAAGGGCAGCGGGCTGATCAAGACCAGCGAAAGTATGGCACTGGACATGATGCGGCGGCTGATGATCGCCACCACTCATGAAAAGGTGGTGCGTGTCGAACTCGCCGTGCACCCGGAAGTCGCATTCTATCTGCTCAACAAGAAGCGGCGACAACTGTCGGACCTGGAAACCGAGCGCGGCAAGAAAGTCCTCATCCGTCACGATGCCTCCCTGGCGCTGGATGAATTCCGGCTTACCCTCTACGACAACCGAGACGGCCTGGTTTACCTCAGCGAGCTGGGCGTAGTGCCACCCCAGCGCAACGCCGCAGCCCAACCGCGGGACAGTACGCGCGCGGCTCGACAGGAATCGTCCCGGGAACGCGAGCCGTCTCCCCCCCAGGAATCCGAAGAGGATGATCGATTCGATCTGGAGGAGGACACTTCTGCCCTGCGCAATGGAGGTGAGGCCGATTCGCTGGCCACATCCCAGAAACGTGCCGGACGGCAGGAACCGCCGGCTACCGACGCGGGTTCAGCCTCCGATCAGGCCCCCTCACAGGTTGTCGATATCGAAGACGGGGCCGAGCCGATGGGTGAAGCCCCCCGGGAATTTGATGAATCGCGGAATTCACGCGGTCGAGGCCGGCGGGTAAGCAATCGAAGCGGCCGCTCTGAACTTTCCGCGTCGCAACGGCGGCCACGCCCGCAGGCAGAACAGGCCGGTCCGGAAGGCTCAGTCCAAGGCCCGGAAGGTCGATCGGATCTGCCTGAACCATCGACGGGCGAAGCTCTTGAGCCGCAAGTCGAGCCAGCCGCGGCCGACGAGGCTTCAATCTCGTCGCAGACCCCAGGCGGGGGCCGCCGGCGTCGTCGACGGCGGCGCGGGGGTCGTGGAAGGGGGGGAGGAGGCTCGCCCGTGGCAACTGCATCAGCCGCTTCGGCATCGGCGGAGGAAATCCAGCCCTCCTCCCCGCAAGGAACCGCCGCCCACTCGGCCGATGCCCCCTACGATGACCCGAACAACGACATCCCCGCACCCGGAAACGAGAAGGACGCCCCCACGCCCGAGCAACGACGAGACGGAGGGAAGAAGCGCCGTCGTCGAGGCGGGAGGCGCCACCGCCAGCGCCGCGAACGCGCCGCCGCACGTGCTCAACAGAACGCCGCGGCGCGCCTCGAGGGACTCCCGAGCGACGATGAACCTCCGCCGACCCCACTCAACCCGCCACCACGGGCGACAGCCCCGCCCCCGCCGATTCAGGTAGTCTCCACCGGCACAGTGGACAAACACCTGGCCGACGATGAGCCGGTGGATTACCAGCCACCCCGCCGCCCGCGAAGTTATCACGACCTTGACGAGCTACCTGACTTCGACGACTGAATCCAGAGGCACCGCCGCTGCAACCTTGCGGCGAAGCTCGTTTCCTCGGGTGAGGCGGGGTCCGATGATGCTCCCCAAGCGCGAAAATTCGTCCTCCTTGCAGCATCACGCGGGCTTCCGCGCGAAAACTACAGGGGTGCCGACTCATAAGTCTCTGCGGCAGAAAAACTTACGTCTCACCCGACGTAATCTGGTCAACTTCCGCACCATTGAACGTCTGACACCGCAGATCGGAACAGCTCGATTCGTGAGCCGCGGCGGGCCGGCTGCGGAGAGGACGTCGTTTCCCGACTCCCTCGCCGGCGGGAGAGAATTTCCGCCGATCTACGAAGGGGAAATGGGGGCGCCGCTGCCGGGCTGTTGCGGCGATCACACGAGGCGACAGAGGATCTCACACCCCTCGGACAGTTTCTCATCTGAAGTGGCGTAACTGATGCGAATGTGGGTATCGCGACTGCTGAAGACGTTGCCCGGTATGATCAGGACATTCTTCTCGATCGCGCGGGAACAGAACTCGCTCGCTGTACCAACGGGCACTTTCGGAAAGATGTAAAACGCCCCGCCGGGCCTTTCGACCTCAAATTTCCGGGAGAGAATCGAATAAGCGATGTCGCGTTTCCGCCGGTAGGCCGCCACGGCGTCTGCCATCGATACATCCAGCGCCTTCAGAGCCGCATGTTGAAACACGCTGGGAGCGCAGACATACGTGTATTGCTGCAGCTTGGTCATTTCGGCAATGACATGGCCTGGCCCGGCGGCATAACCGACCCGCCACCCGGTCATCGCGTGGCTCTTGGAGAAGCCCCGGAGGATCAGCGTGTTCTCATACAGCTCGGCCGGCGAATAGCCGCGCCGCTGTACAAGCGCCGGCGCAGCCTGCCCCCCGACGGAGGTTTGCAGCAGGGTGGCGGCACCTGCCGATCCCGTCTCATACAAAAACGGCTCATAGATTTCATCGCTGAGGATCAGAAGATCGTGCCTGCGGGCAATCTCAACGGCGGCCGAGATTTCCTCGGGACTCATCACGGCACCGGTCGGATTGGCCGGTGAATTGAGGATGAGGATTTTCGTTTTTGCTGTGACGGCCGCAGCAACCCTGTCGGCCGGGAAGCGGAAGTCGGGATAGCAATCGACAATCCTCGCCACGCCGCCCGTCAGTGTGAGCAGGTGCTTGTACATCACGAAGTAGGGATCGAGGAAGATTACCTCGTCGCCGGGATCGATGCATGCCAGCATCGCCAGAAAAAGCCCGCCGCTGACACCGCTGGTGATCAGAACTTCACCGATGTCGCGCCCGAGTTCGCAGGACAGGTCGTGGCGCAGTCGCTCGCGCAGTGCTGCGATGCCCTGAGTCTGGGTGTAGCGGTTCTCTCCGCGGCGGATGGCCTCAACGGCGGCAACTTTGGCGGGCTCGGGAACGTCGAAGTCCGGCAGACCGATCGAAAGGTTGATCGGGTCTTTCAGTTTCGCCGCCAGATCGAAAACCTTGCGGATACCGCTGGAATCAACGGCGGCAGAACGAGTGGCTGTGAAGCGGCGCCCGTCCATGGTGTGATGGCAGCCTGCCGCCCGGAATTTCCGGAGGGTTTACCAGAGAAAATCCGCGCGGTCCCAGGTATTCAACCAGGGCGAAAGCCCCGGCGACAACGATGC
>JAVQWE010000323.1:0-3910 GCA_033579175.1 Phycisphaerales bacterium
GGGGAGATTTCGTCCAGCAGTTCAGCCCCAAGGCTGGTGTCGTCGCTTTCGCGGGTCAGATCCAGCAAGCCGCTCCCGCTGCCAACCCCCTCCATCGTCACCTGATCGCCAATCACCGACTGAATGTTGGTCTGGGCCATCGGATCGGCGGTGGCTTCGTCGGGGGAAAATACGTTGATGGCGCTGCGCCCCGCGGCCGAACCCGCCAGCCCGCTGCCGCTGCCCGGCTTCCCCGGGGAAGGCACCCCCCCGAGACTGCCACTGGAGATGTCGGCCGCCAGAGCTGTATCGTCTTTCGGGGCCAGCCCGATGCCGATGCTCGAACCGGCGCGGCTGCCGGTGTCTGCCAGGGAAATCACGCTGCCGGAAGCCCCGCGGCTGTCCACCAGCCCAATCGGACCGGTGGTTTCGGCGCTCAGATCGACCTGATCACGCGGCGGGCCACCCATGAGCTCGCTCTTGAGCGATTCCACCTGGTCGGCCTTGAACATCAGTCTGGAGCCGTCGCGGAACTCGCGAAGGCGTCCTTCGCGGGCAAGCTGTTTGATCTCCTCTTCGTTCTTGTTCAGCGCGGCCTTGGTTTCCTCCAAGGTGTAGAACATTTTGGCCATCATGGTGCGGGTACTCCTGTGATGCGTGCCAAGGCGCGCTGCAGGCGCCTGTTGCGGGATTACTCCGTGGTTCCGTTCACTCGATTGACCTGCGCTTCCTTCTCCAGCAGGTCCTTCACTTCCAGCGGTGCAGGGGTCGTGTTGAAATTGCCCAGCCGACGATCAAACCGGAAGTTCCGCGCCGCGATCAGACGCAGTTGCTTCTCACCCGGCAGAAACTGATACGCGCACAACGTCTGGGTATCGACATCCATCACATAGCAGCCCCAGGTGTTCTGCGAAAATTGCGCGGGCATCAGGAACAACCCCGCCCCGCCGGCGATGGGTTGGGCAGGCTGCCCATACGCCGCAGGCAGAACCTCCGGAAGGCCTCCCCGCGACACCAGTAATACGACGACGGCCGCCAGCAGTGCGGCGTTCACCCAAAGAGCCACGACGACGGAGCGATGATTCATGAACTTCAAAGGCCTCTGATCCTTCAAGGGCCGACGTACTGCAGTAGTGTAAGTATCCCCCCCTTCCGGTCCGCTGGCAAGTTCAATCTCCGGCCGCGACGGCAAGCTCGGCGACCGGCCCCCGACGCGGCGCCCGGGGTTCGCAGAAACCGGTCAACCCCCCCGGCGGGGAGGGGTTCCCTTGGCCCGCCGCGAGGACTACCCCCCGTCCCGAGGGCGCGGCTGCCTTCGCTTGCTTGACTGGCGACCCTCCCGGAAGACATTCGGCCATTGATGCCCCAATGGCTGCGTTTGCTATCCCCCGGCCAAGTCGCTTGGACGCGCGTCCACCTCCCCATGGCCAGCCTGCCGGCGGACCTGACCGGCCTGCGACTGATCCACCTCAGCGACCTGCACCTGACCGGCCGGTGGTATGCGGCTCACGAGGCTCTTCTGGCCCGGATCGCGCAGGCCGACGCCGACCTGATCTGCTTCACCGGCGACCTGGTGGAAAACCGCTGGAACCCCCGCCCGGCACTGAACAATGCCCGGCGGTTCATGGAGCACCTGCGCAGTCGCCTCGGCACCTTCGCAATTCTGGGCAATCACGATGGCGATCTGCTGGCCCCTTACCTGGCCCGGTGGAACTGTCACCTTCTGCATCCGGGAGTCGCCGAACTTCGATGGAAAGGGGCAAAGGTGGAGATCATCGGCCTTTGTTGTGTTGCCCGGACCGACCTGCGGGATCGGTGGATTCGAAGCATCCCCCCACGGCGCCCCGACGGTCTGCGGATCGTGCTTTCGCACTTTCCGGATCACATTCATCGCCTTGCCGCGCTGCAGCCCGATCTTGTGCTGGCCGGGCACACGCACGGAGGGCAGGTGTGTCTTCCGGGAGGCCGGGCGGTCCTCACGCACGATTCGCTTCCAACTTCAATGGCAGCCGGGATTTACAGCATTTGCGGCACGCGCCTGGTGATCTCGCGAGGCGTGGGATTTGCCACCTTCCCGATCCGACTGTTTTCTCCGCCGGAAGTCTGCGAACTTACCCTCACACCCCCCACCGGTGGCTGAAGGTCCCACCCGCCAGCGGCAATTCACCGCCCGCTGAGCCACCGCCAGAACCACGCCAGCAGCGTCAGGCCGATCGACAGGACGATGCAGGTCACCACCGGGAAATAGAAGCGGAAGGATTGCCCTTCATACACCAGATCACCCGGCAGCCCCCGAAACCCGCTCTTGCCGATCAGCCAGACCAAACCCCCCACCGCCGTCAGCACCAGCCCTGCAAGCATCAAAAACCGGCCGATTTCCAGCATGGCAACCAGATTATAGGAGCCACACCTCAGACCCCATCAACGGTCGACACCCCAGCCAAGGCGGACGGAGTGTATAATTGCCGTTGACGTGCGGGCACGAGCCGCGATGCTGTTGTTCCTGATCATGTCGCTGGCCGGGCCGGCGCGCGGGGTGATTCTGTTTTCCTCGGCCGAGCGGAACACCGCGGCTCCCACGGGAACGCTCTCGGGCTCCGGCTGGCAATACCAGGCGCAGTTCACAGGCTTCCTGGGGACACCGATTTCCCCGCGCTACTTCATTACCGCCCAGCACATCGGGGGATTTGTCGGTCAGGACGTGATCTATCAGGGTCAGACGTATTTCACCGATCAGTTCATCGACGTTCCCGGAACCGACCTGCGTCTGTGGCGGATCAGCGGAACCTTTCCCTCTTGGGCACCTCTGTACGATCGCGCCTCAGACGGCAGCGAAGTCGGGAAACGGCTGGTGGTGTTTGGCAGGGGCACGCAACGGGGGGAACCGATCCTTCTCGATGAGCCGATCCGGCAGCCTTCCAACGGACCCTCACGGCTTCACCAGCCGATTGAGTCCCCTTTCCACACGGCCGTCAAGGGCTGGCGGTGGGGACCCGACGACCGGCTGCAGAGCTGGGGTGAAAACACCGTGAGCGATGTGATCAGCGATCCGGGCTTTGGCGAGCTGCTGTACTTCACCTTCGATCGGGGCGCCGGACCCAATGAAGCCCACCTGAGTGCCGGCGACAGCGGCGGCGGGGTTTTCATCGAATCCGCGGGGGTGTGGAAACTGGCGGGGATTAATTTTGCCGTGGACGGGCCCTTCCGGCTCGCGCCGACCGAACCGGAATTTCTCGGAGCGATTTTCGACGCCGGGGGATTGTATGTCGGCAACCCCCCCACCCTGCTGCCCAACACCTCCGAGGACCTGCCCACCGGAGCCTACGCGTCCGCCATCTCCGGCAGCCTCCCCTTCATCCTGCAAACCATCAGTGCGGGAAGAGCCGTTGGAATCCCGGAGCCGAGAGGGGCGACGTTGCTGCTTGCGGCGGCTGCGGCGCTGTCACAGGCCCGTCGCCTGCAGTGGAACCGGCATAC
This sequence comes from Phycisphaerales bacterium, assembly GCA_033579175.1. GTDB lineage: Bacteria > Planctomycetota > Phycisphaerae > Tepidisphaerales > Tepidisphaeraceae > JAVQWE01. The sequence continues at coordinate 3,457 of JAVQWE010000323.1, forward strand.
CCGGTCTGGCGACTGCCCGCCGGGATGCACGAAGAAACCCTTGGAGGCTTGACGATTCGAAGCAGCTGGCTTCGGTAGAAGAACGGTTGCCCTGATCCGAGCATCGACGGTGCTTGCAGGACGGGCCCGGCACCCCCTCTCCTTGTGCACAGCACTGTGCATCGCCCATGGCGGTGCACAGGAATCGTGGCCCACTGTGAACTCCCGGAGCTTGCTAATCCGAATTGAGTTGCGCCAGGCGTTTGCGGGCATCCTGCAGGTTCGGGTCCAGCTTCAGTGCCTTCTCGAACTCGATTCGCGCCTCAGCCTTGCGATTCTGCAATTCCAGCATGCTCGCCACGTTGTATCGCACCTCTGCCGGGGGCAGCACGGCTTCCATTTGCTTGCATCCCTCCTCGACGCGTCCGAGACGCAGCAGCAACAGCCCGTAATTCGTGCGACAGATGACGCTTCT
>JAVQWE010000324.1:0-3905 GCA_033579175.1 Phycisphaerales bacterium
CCGTCGGACGCATCCTTGCCAGCCCCAACGCCGTCAACGTCATTGCTGATCGTGTCACCTTCACCATCGATTTCCGCAGCCCCGAAGATCACGTCGTTGACCGTGCCCCGAACTTGATCCACCAGTGCATCCAACGCGTTTGCCAACGACGTCAGGTGAGCTTCGATCTGACGCAAATCGAGCACCTGCCGGCAGTTGCGCTCGATCCGAAGCTCTGTGATACTCTGGCTCTAGCTGCACGAACCGGGGGGATTGATCCCATTGCCCGCACCAGCAGCGGGGCTTTGCATGATGCAGCCATCCTCGCGCCGTTTCTGCCTGTCACGATGCTCTTCGTCGCCAGCAAGGACGGAATCAGCCATAATCCCGAAGAATTCAGCCGGATCGAAGACATCGCCCAAGCTGCCCGAATCCTTGGGGAGCTTGTCGCAACGACTGCTCGAGCCGGCGCGGATCATTCCCCCGCCTTGCCCCGGCAGGGGTGATGGCGACCGGGCTGCAACGCTGGGAGCATGGACCATGGCCCTGAGCCTGCTGAGCCTGAACGCGATGGATTGCCCGGCGTTCGTGGATGCGATCGGGACGGTCTTTGAGCATTCCCCCTGGGTTGCCCGCAAGACCTGGCCGCTCCGACCGTTTGCATCCCTCGACGACCTGCATCAGAAGCTCTGTCGAACGGTCGCCGCTGCCGGGGCAGATCGACAATTGTCGTTGCTCCGCGCCCATCCCGATCTGGTAGGCCGGCTGGCTCGCCGGGGCCGGCTGACTCGCGAATCCACCGCCGAGCAAGCCGCCGCCGGGCTGGATCAGCTTTCCGAGCAGGAAATTGCGCTGTTCGACCGCTACAACCGGGAGTATCGGGAACGATTCGGCTTTCCATTCATCATCTGTGCGCGGCTGAACCGCAAAGAAGCAATTCTGCAAGCCTTTCCCCGGCGTCTGCAGAACCCGCGCGAGCGCGAAATCTCGCTGGCTCTCGAAGAAGTGTATAAGATCGCGCGCCTGCGGCTTGAGGATCGACTGACGGAGGCCTGATGGCCCAATTGACCGAAAACTCCTACGGCAAATCGGCTGTCCGGCTGACCCGGGTGGTGCGACACGGACCGCGTCACGAGCTGTTCGAGATCGAGGCTGCCATCCAGCTCACCGGCGATTTCGTCGATTCCTACACCCAAGGCGACAATCGCAAGGTCATCGCCACCGATTCGATCCGTAACACGGTGTACGTCCTGGCCAAGGAACATCCCTTCCGCTGCATCGAGGATTTCGCCGCGCTGCTGGCCAACCATTTCCTTGTGACCTATCCGCAGGTGAGCGGCGCCACCGTGGAATTGACCCAGTCAAGCTGGCGGCGGATTGAGGTTGACGGCCGGCCGCACGATCACGCCTTCATCAGCGCTGGTCCGCAGCGCCGGCGAATCCTGATTGAACACGACCGCGACCGCCCGCCCCGCCAGACCGGCGGTGTCCGCGATCTGCTGGTGCTGAAAACCACCGGTTCGGAGTGGCGCGATTTCGTCTCCGACCGTTACCGCACTCTGCACGACACCCGCGACCGCATCCTCGCCACCAGAATTGATGCCGACTGGCGCTTCACCGCCGATGCCTCATGCCAGAACCCCCCGCCCGACTGGGATGCCGCCCATGCAGCCATTCTCGACGCCATCCTCCGAACCTTCGCCACCCAACACAGCCTCGGTGTACAGCAGACACTGCTGGCCATGGGGCAGGCGGCGCTGGCAGCCTGCGAATCGATCCATTCCATCTCCTTTGAGTTGCCCAACCAGCACCGGGTGCCGTTCAACCTTGAGCCGTTCGGGTTGAAGTTCGAGAACGACATTTTCATCACCACTGACGAACCTTACGGGCTGATCCGTGGAACCGTCACACGGGAACACTGATGCCGGGAAAGCTCACGACGCATGTGCTGGACATCACCATCGGCCGACCCGCCGTCGGCATGCGCATCGACCTGTTCCGCAGCGTCGGAGCGCGCCGCACCCTGCTGCGATCGGTGAAGACCAATTCCGACGGGCGGCTGGATGAGCCATTGCTGGCCGATGGGCGGCTGAAACGGGGCGACTATGTGCTGTTGTTCCATGTCGGGGCATACTTCTCGGCGCGACGGTCGCCCGATGCCCGCCGGTTCCTCGATCGGGTGCCGGTGGCGTTCCGCGTGGCGGATGCCGCGCGGCATTATCACGTGCCGCTGCTGGTTTCGCCCTGGGCATACTCGACGTATCGAGGCAGCTGAGCACGCCGACCGGTCGCCGCCCGCGTCGGCCCGTGCCAACGCTGCCTCGGCGCGACCGCCGGCGGCCGCGGTTGCCGCGCCGGCAGCTTCGGTGCAAGTTCCAGCAGCTTCGGTCGACGGGTCCGGAGCCTCCGCCCAGATGCCGCGCCGAGGCACGGTGGCTTCCCCGCAGACACGGTTCCGGGGACCTCGAGCAACCCGAAACGAACCGCCATGAGTTACGACCTGATCATCCGAGGGGGAACGGTGGTCCGCGAGCAAGAAACCGCGCCGGCCGACATCGCCATCATCGGCCAGTCCATCGTTGACATCGCCCCGGACCTGCCCGGCAACACCCGCCAGGAGATTGACGCCCGCGGGTTGCACGTCTTCCCGGGCGCCATCGACCCCCACGTGCACTTCAACGAACCCGGTCGGACCGACTGGGAAGGGTTTGCCACCGGTTCATCGGCGGCGGCGGGGGGTGGGGTGTCTTGTGTCTTCGACATGCCGTTGAACAGCTCCCCACCCACGCTGGACGGCCCGTCGTTCGATGCCAAACGGCAGGCAGCAGAGGCATCGTCGTATGTCGATTTCGCACTGTGGGGGGGACTTACCCCTGGGAATCTGGATAAACTGGAGGAACTGGCGAATCGCGGCGTGGTCGGACTGAAAGCGTTCCTTTGCGACAGTGGCATCGACGACTTCCCCCGCGCCGACGACTGGACACTCTTTCGCGGGATGATGATCGCCAGGCAGCTCGGGCTGATTGTCGCCGTGCATGCCGAAAACCACGAGATCACCGCAGGGCTGCGTCAGTTCGCCCGTCAGCAGAATTTCACCACCGTGCGGCATTATCTTCGTTCCCGGCCGCAGATCACCGAGATTGAGGCCATCGGTCGGGCCATCGCGCTGGCCGGGGAAACCTGTTGCCCGTTGCACATCGTGCACGTCAGCACGGTGCGCGGCATTGAGCTGGTGGCCGAAGCCCGTGCCAAGGGAGTGGATGTCACTTGCGAAACCTGCCCGCACTACCTCACCTTTACTGCCGACGATGCCGAGCGCCTCGGCGCCATCGGAAAATGTGCCCCGCCGCTGCGCTCTCCCGGGGACCGCGACGGGCTGTGGGAGCATCTGGCGGGCGGTCGGATCGATTTTGTCGCCTCAGACCACTCCCCCGCGCCGCCTTCCCTCAAATCTGCCCCGGACTTCTTCGATTGCTGGGGCGGAATCGCAGGCATCCAGACCCTCCTGCCCACGTTGCTGAGCCGCTCTGAAGTCATTGCCCCGCGGAAGCTCGCGCGTCTGACTGCCTCCAATGCGGCGCGGCGCTTCCGCCTGCCGCGTAAGGGACGCATCGAAGCCGGGTGCGATGCCGACCTGACCCTTGTCGATCTGCAGGAATCTTATGAGCTGACGCGCGACCGGCTGCTGGATCGCCACCGGCTCAGCCCTTTCGTGGGAATCCGCTTTCGTGGAAGGATTCGCCGAACCCTCGTCCGCGGGCAGACGGTGTTCGTGGACGGCCGCATCGTCGGCCCCCCGCGCGGAACGCTTGTCCGGCCCGAAACCTAGCCCTCCACCACCCGCGAACCCCCGTCAACACCTCCGCCGCGCCGGGGGCCAATCTTACCAGCAGAAAAGAACCCATGGGGGTACTCTTTTGCCGGCC
>JAVQWE010000325.1:0-3894 GCA_033579175.1 Phycisphaerales bacterium
CGTGCAACGCGACGCGGGGAGGCCCTATCGCCTCCGCCACAGCAAACGGCACCGCTTACACTCCCATCCAAAAACGGCTGGGCGTTTCGGGTCTGCCGGGAGGCTGCGATCATGGGTTGCCGTAGGAGGGTGCGGACCAAGGGCTGGCATCCTCGGGCAACCAGAGGGATTCCAAGGGAGATTTGAGAGATTGGCTTGACACGGCCCCTGCCGAGATGGTTATAATGTAAGCGGTTACATGACGCCGTTCTTTGGATCGCTCCGATGGCCGACGGTACAATCACTTCCGGTGTGAGCAAGGTCCAACCCACGTTGTACGACGTGAGCCGGCTCTCCGGCGTCTCCTCCGCCACGGTCTCCCGCGTCTTTTCCGGCAAAGCACGGGTCAGCGAAGAAGTTCGCAAACGCGTCATGGACGCCGCCCGGCAACTGGCCTACGAGCCCAGCCATGCGGCCCGGGCCTTGGCCGGCAGGCGCACCCAGACCCTCGGCGCCATCTTTCCCGAGATTGCCAGCGGGTTCTACGCCGACGTGTTGGCCGGCATCGATGAGGTTGCCGCTGAAAGCGGTTTCGACGTGCTGGCCTCGTTCGTCGGCAAGCGCCGCAGCCGTCCCGAACTGGTCAAACGACTGCTTCGGCAGGGACGTGTCGATGCCCTGCTGGTTCTCAACCTTGATGACAGCCAGGATCTCAAGCACGAGTCGATCGACCACCTGCCCATCATCCTGATTGACCATGAAATCCCCGGATCGAGCCTTCCTGTAATCGGCATGGACAACGTCGGTGGGGCCGAAGCCATGATCGAACATCTGTTCGAGCAAGGCCACCGTCGGATCGCACTGCTCACCGGCCCGGAAGGCAATTTCGACTCTGACCAGCGTCTGCTGGGTTGTCGCCGGGCCTTCGCCCGGCTGGGGATTCCTCTGGATGAGGCCTTGGTCCTTCGCGGCGCCTTCACCCAGGAAAGCGGTGCCGCCGCCGCGCGGGATTACCTGGAATCGGGCCGGGCCCTGCCCGATGCGATCTTCTGCTTTAACGATGCCATGGCCATCGGCATGCTGGCCGAACTTCGCCGCGCGGGCAGGAGCGTGCCGGGTGATGTGGCGCTGGCGGGTTATGACAACGTCGAGGCCGCAGCGCATCTGTCGCTGACGAGCGTGGCCAGCCCCATGCGATTGATGGGTCAGGTGGCGGCGCGCTGGGCGGTGGACCTGATCACCAGGAATGAAAGACCGGTTCCGCATCGCCTGCAGGTGCGGCTGGTGGTGCGGAGCTCGTCGGCGGGCAAACACGGTTCGCGCGGGGGCGCGGTCCGCACCCCGTCGGCCAGTGGTTTGTGAAGGGACGGTGGAGGAACTGCGTCGAGCCTGCGTGCGCAGGCTGGCGTCATGTCCCGGATTGCCTTGAGTGTCGCGGAGGAACGATGTCTACGCTCAATCCCATGAACAACCGCCGGGGGTTTGCACCGATCGGGAAAGCCGCATCCCCGCGCCAAGCCGCCTTCACGCTCGTGGAACTGCTGGTGGTAATCGGAATCATCGCGCTGCTGGTGGGAATTCTGCTGCCAGCGCTGGGGCGGGCTCGCGAAAGCGCCGACCAGGTCAAGTGCGCAGCGAACCTCAAGCAGATCGGCGTGGCGATCTTCATGTACACCGGCCAGTATCGTGGCTCGCTTCCCGTCGGCCTGGTGGCCAACGGCGACACCTATCCCGAAGGCGGCACGTATCAGGGTGAAAACCACGACTGGGCCACGTTGCTGATGTATGTCATGCAGCGCAAGGCCAAGGGGATCGGTGATTCGCAGGATCCGCACACCATCGGCCAGGCAGGAAACATCAAGGAAGTGTTCATCTGTCCGACCGTTTACCTTCCCCAGCGCTCACCCAGTGCGCGGGTTTCGCATTACTCGGCTCATCCGCGGATCATGCCCAATCTCGTCTCGATTGACTATTACGCGGCCGCCACGGGGGGTGGCTTCCGTGGATTGAAGCCCTACAAGCTCACGAAAATCAAACGGGCCAGTGAGATTGGTCTGATCTTTGAAGGCGCCATCGATTACTCCACGGGGGTGATGGGTGGGTTCTTCGCGCAGGCTACCTGCAACGCCATCAACCGCGACGGTCTGAACCGCGCGCCGTTATTCCTCACCGACACCTACGGCCGGGTGCCGACCAATCCACCCCTCGGGCCGAATACACCCATTGATCTTCACCGGGTCTCCGACGGATGGACCGCCGATAAAGACCTCAATCGCGACTCGTTTGCCAATCGTGGAAACATCCGGTTCCGGCACCTCAAAGACTCACGGCAGAATGTGCTGATGGCGGATGGTCATGTCGAATCCTTCACTTTCAACCCGAAAACCCAGAAATCCAACATTCTGTACAAGAACGTCTGCGTGAACCCCTGAAACCTTCTGGTCTGGCTCGAGGAACTGCTTGAAAAACATCTTCGCGACCATCCCGATCCCTCCAGTGGTCTGCCTGATGCTGGCGAGCTTCATCACCAGCGCGGCGGCGGAGCAGAACCGCTCGGCGGTGGAGCTGGCGGCGGCCGGGCTGGTGTATGAAGACCCTCACGGGATTCCGGGTCGGGAGGTGTTCTCTCAGAAAGAGCAGCAGTTCCTCGACGACCTCCAACGCCGAGGAATTCAGTTTTTCCTGGATGCACAGGATCCGCTGACGGGTCTGATGGCCGACCGCGCACGCGCCGACGGCAGCAAAGTGGGTGATGTGGCGTCGATCGCGTCGGTGGGCTTCGGGCTGACCGCCTTATGCATCGGCCATGAGCGGGGCTGGCTCAGCCGGGATGAGGCCTACGAGCGATGCTTGCGTGTCCTTCGGTTCCTTCGGTATGAAGCACCTCAGGAACGGGGGCACTTCTACCACTTCATGGAGATGTCGACGGGCAAGCGGGCTTGGAACTGTGAGGTTTCCAACATTGACACGGCGTTGCTGATCGCCGGAGCCTTGACCGTCCGGCAGCACTTCCCGGACACGGAGGCCGCGCACCTGGCCGATGACCTGTATCGACGGGTGGAGTGGGGCTGGCTGATGACGGAAGACGGAACGCTTTCGATGGGCTGGAGGCCTGAAAGCGGTTTCATCGAAGCGAAGTGGGATCACTACAGCGAGGGGGCACCGTTGATCCTGCTGCTGGCGTTGGGGTCGCAATCGCACCCACTTCCGGCCGAGGCGTGGCACGCTTGGCGGCGCGCCCCAACCTACACCTACGCAGGATTGACGTATCTCCAGTGCCCACCGTTATTTACGCATCAGTTTCCACAGTGCTGGTTCGACCTGCGGGGGTTGCGCGATCATTATGCCGACTACTTCCGCGTCTCCCGTCTGGCCACGCTGGCCCAACGGCAATGGACCATCGATGAGCTTGCGGCGCGCTTCCCCGGCTACGGGCCGAATCTGTGGGGACTTACCGCGTCGGATTCCAGGAAGGGCTATACCGCTTGGGGCGGCCCCCCACCGCAAGGGCCGATCGATGGCACGATCGTTCCTTGTGCCGTGGCGGGCAGCTTGCCCTTTGAGCCGCGCGTGTGCATCGACGCGCTGCTGGCCATGCGGCAAAAGGTCGGAGACAAGGGCTACTTGAAATACGGTTTTGTGGATGCGTTCGACCCGCACGAAGACTGGTACAACCCCGATGTGATTGGAATTGACGTAGGTCCGACCGTCCTGATGGCGGAAAACGCCCGCTCCGGGTTTGTCTGGCGGACGTTCATGTCCAGCCCGGAAGCTCAGGCGGCATTGAAGGCGGCGGGCTTTCGCCCGCAGACATCCGCCGAGCGGCAACTGATGCCAACGACGGCGGTTTTTCATGTCACGCGTCCGGCCGGGCAGGGAAGTTAGCTCACTTCAGCCAGGGACGGCCGGAACGCG
>JAVQWE010000326.1:0-3890 GCA_033579175.1 Phycisphaerales bacterium
GGCGGAAGCAACCTCCATACCGCAGATCCAATCGCCGAGCAAACCCCGGTTTCCTTAGCAAGATTGAGCGAGACAACCGTGGTCAGCCCGGGTACGTCCAGCCAACCGCACGTGGGTGAGGGTCGTCTCGGAGCAGCCGCCGGGCACCCCGGGAGGGGGATCTCGTTCAGCAACCAGCCGGTTTGCCCGTCCGCCTGCGCGAAATGTAAGCAACCCACTTTACCACGTCAATAGATCCCGGCACGAACCACCGATTTTACCTATTTTCAACAATTCCCAGCACCCGCAACCCGGAAATGAGTTGCAGATGGGCCGTCTCGGGTTGGGAGGTTGCCGGCTCCACGGAAGGGCAGGTAGATTTCCCGGCTTGAGCCAGCCGATCGCGACGCGCATTCACCGATTGGAGCCTTTGCGGCTCAGTTTCCGCGGGCGGGTGCTGTGTGCGCTGCTCTCGGTGGCCTGCCTGGGTGTGCTGGTTACTGCAAGGCTGATCGAACCCAGCCCGTCGGGCGTGGGAACTCATCGGCGGCTGGGGATGGCCCCCTGTTCGTTCCTCCGGACTACCGGGCTACCCTGCGGAACCTGCGGGATGACCACCGCCGTCGCGCACTTCTCCCGGGGAAACCTGGCCACCAGTTTCTATGTGCAGCCGTTCGGTGCGGCTGTGGCGGTGGCCACCGGCATGGCTTTCTGGGTGGCCGGTTACTGCGCGGTCTCCGGGCGTCCGGCATATCGCCTGCTCCGCCGGCTTCCAGTGGGGGGGGTGGTGACGGCAATTCTGGCTTTCTGGCTCGCCGCGTGGGGCTGGAAAATCTGGCTGGTGGTGGGGGGTAGGGTTGGGGCCTGAACGATCCGGTTTCGCGCGTACCGCCGACGGGTGGATCGAGTCCGCCAAGACCCGCGATTCCCGAACTCCCACAACCCGCGTCGACCCGTCCGGATCGAAGGACGATGACCGCATAGCCCCGATTCGCCCCCGCTGCCGGCGACCGGCCCGGATCAGAGCCTGCCCGCAGGCGCCCGAATTTGCATCCCACGGGCGAATCGGAGATACAGAACCACACTCATGCACATTGGGCGACGATTGCTGCTGTGCTTCGGGCTGGTAACACTCCCTTGGCTCTCCGCCGGCTGCATTCTGGTCGGTGCCGCTGCCGCCACCATGCCCCCACCGACGATCGAGGCTCAATATTCGAACCTCGCCGGACAGACCGTCGCCGTGATGGTCTGGGCCGACCGGGACATCCGGGTTGACTGGCCGTCGCTGCAACTGGATCTGGCCACCGCCATACAGAACCGGCTGATGCAACATACCGCAAAAGGCAAAGCTCTGGCCGGCGCACGTTTCGTCTACAGTCCCCAGTCGATGGACGATTATCAGCAGGACCACCCGGAGGCCGAATTTGCCCCGATCGAATCGACGGCCGTCCGACTGGGGGTCTCGCGACTGATCTATGTCGAAGTGGAGGACTTTTCGACGCGCACGGATGTCGCCGGGGAGATGTTCCTCGGGCGCATTTCTGCGACTCTGAAGGTGGTCGAAGTAGACGGCGGGCGCGGCTCGGTGGCGTTTGAGCAGCGCGATCTGACCTGCACTTTCCCGCCTCGGGCGCCGAAGGAAGGCACGCTTCGAGGCAGCGATGCCCTGATGTACCGGGGTGTCCTGCAGGTGCTTGCCGAACGGATTCAGAATCAATTTGTGCCCCATGAGATGGGATAACTTCCGATGGCCGCTGCTGCTGTTGTTGGCCGGGCTGCTTTCGGGTTGCCGCGTCGCCGGCGCGCTCTCGTACAAGCTGCTCGGTCCGCCGCCGGTGGACGCGCTATACAACCCCCGGCCGGTTCCGATGCTGGTTCTGGTGGAGCGTTATCGCAGCGGGGGCTTGCTGGTGAATGAAAGCGAGACTCTGGCGCGGCAGATCAGCCGCCAACTGGAGGCTCAGAATGTCGCCCCGCAGATCGACCCGCTTCGCGCCAGCGAGCTGCGCGCTGCCGATCCTTCGGGCTATGCGAAGCTGACGATCTCGCAGATCGGTTCGGCCTTGGGCGCGTCGCAGGTGTTGTACGTCAACCTCACCGAGCATTCGATTTCTGCGCTGGATGGCGCGGGATTGCTGAGCGGTGCGATCGGAGGAACCGTGAAGGTGGTTGACGTGGCCACCGGCAAGCTTCTCTGGCCGGATGAGCAGACCGAGGGCTACCCCGTGCGGGTGGAGGTGGCACCGGTTGCCGGCATGCAGGATTCCCCGGAGGCGTTTGGCGCCCGGTTGACGCGCCAGATGGCCTTGCGGGTGGCGCGGCTGTTCCACCGCTGGCAGCCGGAAGATCTGTCCCCGCGGGAGGAATGAACGTTCAGCGTGGAGCGGAGGCGATCAACACCCGGTCCCTGCCGCCGTGGTCTTTTACCACTCGCGCCTCCACCAGACCGGCCGCCCGGGCAAGCTCCAGCACCGGCGCTGCCTGATCAAACTGGATTTCGACGTAACACCTTCCACCCGGTTGCAGCCGCTGCGCTGCTTCCGAGAGAATCCGCCGGATGATTTCCAGACCGTCCGCGCCACCGTCCAGGGCAATTCGCGGCTCGTAGTCGCGCACGTTTCGATCCAGGGAGTCGATGTGCCCTGAGGGAATGTAAGGCGGATTGGCCACGATCAGGTCGAAGGGGGCCGCGGTGATCCGCGATCGCAGCGGCTCGAAGAGGTCACCCACGGTCAGCACGACGCGCGCTTCCAGTTGCAGGCGTGCGATGTTGCGTCGGGCGACGTCAATCGCCTGGGGAGAAATATCGATTCCCAGCACACTGCAGGACTTCAGGTGATATGCGATCGCCGCCGCCAGGCATCCGCTGCCGGTGCACAGGTCCAGCACGCGCGGCGCTGGCGGTGCGCCGGAGAGCCGGGCATCCAGCAACACGTGCTCGACGATGGTTTCTGTCTCCGGACGCGGGATGAGCACATCGCGCGTAACTTCCAGCTCCAGTCCGAAAAATGAGGCTTGACCGGTGAGATAGGCGATGGGCTCGTGTTCGCCGGCGCGCCGCACCAGCTCGCGGAAACGCGAGAGGTCCTCTTCTTCAACGATGCGCTCGTATTCGGTGTACAGACGGATTCGGGGCACCTGCAGCACATGAGCCAGCAGCAGCTCCGCCGAGAGGCGGGGGGAGTCGAGTTGCCTGCGGGCAAAGAACCCGCTGGTCCATTCCAGCAGTCGGCGGACGGTCCAGACCTGCGCCGTTTGCGGCATGGCAGGGGATTGTATGAAAAGCCCCGGTCGGCAACAGGCAGGTGCCGGGCTGAGCCGCCACGCCAGACCTGCACCCCGGGGGCTGCCTGCCATCCTTTGAGTTGCCTGCCGATCCGGGCCAACGGTTGCACAGCGTGAATTTTTCCGCGCGGAACATCCGGTCGAATCCGTGTTAAGTCTCTGTCGAAAATTGACTTATGGCCATTTGTGATTCCCATCGACCCGGTCTTTCTGTTAACCATCGGTCAAGCAGCACCGTGCATGGGTACTTGGAGGGCAGGGTGCCAAACGGTCAGGCGCGGTTCCCTTGGCGCAGGGTCACGGGATCGATACGCCCGTCCGGGGAAAACTGAGAGTCCGATTGTGCGGTTTGGGCGGCCGCGCACTACCCGATCAACTCAGGTCTCTCGTCGTTCAGCAGTTCCCGGCGGATCGGGTTGGAGGCGAACATCGAGCCGGACTGCGGCCCCGGTGGCGCCGCAAGGCTCGCGGAGCCGCTCCCACCCGGCTGCGGACGCCCCGGAGTCCCTCCATTGAAGCCATCGGGTGGGAAGAGATTGGCCATGGGAATCAGGCTCTCTTCGACATCGCCGGGACGGCGCCAGAAGAGCTTGACCATGGCATTACCGGTGTTTTCCACGTATTCC
>JAVQWE010000327.1:0-3887 GCA_033579175.1 Phycisphaerales bacterium
CGCCACACGCCAGTTCCACCGGAATGCCATGAGCATGCCGGCTGCGCTCAGAGGAAGCAGGATGTACAACCCCGTGTTGTAGAGCTGATCGATTCCCCACCGCCACTTCCGCTGCAATTCTGCCAGTGAAAACCCCGTGCTTTCGTTGGTTGAGTCGTAACCGGTCGGAGAGCCGATCGTCAGCAGGTTGTAAACGACCAACACTGCCAACGGAAACGCCCATGCAACCAGTGGCACCGAGAGTCGCAGCAGCATCCGCCCGTGTCCGTCGGCGATCATCACGATCAGCATGACGATCAGCGGAATGGAGGCTGCGATCAGCAGGGCCGTGATCACTCCCGCAGCCCCGGTGCCTTGTTTGGAATAAACCACCAATGCGACGATTGTCGCCGTGGCCGAGATGACTGCGGCAACGATCCAGCCGACGGGCCGGTGCCAGCGCATAGACCCGAGAATCGCCGCGAGGATGGGAAGCACCAGCAGACCTTCCGTGTAACGGATCGTCGCGGCGAAGCCCAGAAGGAAGCCCGCGAGCACTCCCCACCAACACCGGCCGCATTGCCACCAGCGGATCAGCGCGTACATCCCGCAACAGACGAACGCCACGTCGGCAGCATGGCTGTAAGGGTTGTTCATCAGCACCAGCACTACCGTGAGCGTGGAGAAACTGATCATCGCCAGAATCCCGGCAAATGAGCCGGCCAGCAAACGAGTGATCAGGAAAACGGCAAAGGCAGCGACAGCCGTGCACACCGGCGAAACCTTGAAGGTCCAATCGATCGCTGTCTCCGGCCCGCCAAGCCAATGTCCCAGCCGGTAGACGATGGCATTCAGCACGGGCAGCCCCAGAGGGTATTTCGGGTAGTGCCAGCCTCCTCCCGGGGCTGCTGAGGCGCCGTCGGCCATGTTCCACATCCAGCCAACGAATTCCCAAGGGGTTTGTGGCTCAAAACCGCTGGTGCCTCGGGTGGCCAGCAACTTCCCGGCCACCAGATAAGCGTTCTGATTGTTGCCGTAATGAGCCGGCGCCCAATACGCGTGTGAAAAGGACAGATGCAACCCCACCAGCCCGATGGCGATCAGCAGGAAAAGCAGCCGCTTTCCGGGTGATTCGGCCGGGGCTGCGATCGTGAGCCGTCGCTCCTGCAAATTGCTCGCCTGCACCGTTGCAGATACGCCTGTCGGCGGCCGTCCCCTCGTCGGCGGCGCCAGATCGTCTCCATTGCGGGGGGAGGTCTCGCCCGTCGTTGGAAGGTCGGCCAGGGTCATAGACAGCACGGCAGCTCGATGTGCCCGGCTCGGCACTGCCGATCAGCCGACCGGAAACCCCAGCACAGCTCCCCAGCCACAAGCCGGCATTCGCAGGCACGCCGGGCGCGATTTCGTCCACAGGCGCCAATTATTTCCTCCGACCGAATCAGGCGACCGTGATGCTCTTGTCCAGGTACACATCCTGAATGAGATTCAACAGCCTGATCCCTTCCTTCAAAGGACGTTGGAACGCCTTCCGGCCGCTGATCAGACCCATTCCGCCGGCGCGTTTGTTGATGACGGCGGTCCGGACGGCTTCCTGGAAGTCGCTGCCACCCTTGCTTTCGCCCCCGGAGTTGATCAGCGGGATGCGGCCCATGTAGCAGTTGGCAAGCTGATATCGGGTGAGATCGATAGGATGATCACCTGGAGTCAGCTTCTCATAGACATCCTTATGGGTCTTGCCGTGTTTGGTGAACAGATAACCGCCGTTGTTCGTGGGGAGTTTCTGCTTGATGATGTCGGCCTTGAGCGTCGCTCCCAGGTGGCACGCCTGCCCGCTTAGATCCGCGGAGGTGTGGTAATCGACCTTCTTCTCTTTATCCACGAACAGGGGGTTGCGCGTGTAGCACCACAGGACAGTGACCATCCCCAGATCGTGCGCCTGCGCGAACGCCTCGCTGACTTCCTGCAGTTGCCGGGAGGACAGCTCCGAACCCCAGTACACCGTCGCGCCGACACTGGTCGCGCCCAGTTCAAACGCGGTTTTCACCCGCCCGAACATGGTCTGATCATAGCGGTTGGGCATCGAAAGGAATTCATTGTGATTGATCTTCACCATGAAGGGGATTTTGTGCGCATACTTGCGGGCGCAAGCTGCCAGCACGCCAAAGCTGGAGCACACGCAGTTGCACCCTCCCTCGATGGCCAGCCGGATGATGTTCTCCGGATCAAAATAGCTCGGCTCCGGTGCGAAACTCGCTCCGGCCGAGTGCTCGATCCCCTGATCCACCGGCAGGATCGACACATATCCGGTGCCGGCCAGGCGTCCATGATTCATGATGCTCTGAAAGTTCCGGAGCACTGCGGGGTTCCGGTCCGTCTGGGACAGCACCCGATCGACGAAATCCGGCCCGGGAAGATGGAGCTTTTCCCGGGGAAAGCCCCGGGCCGAATAGTTCAACAGCGTTTCAGCTTCCGCGCCAAGCAGATCGGTAATCGCGGACATATCAGCTCCTTTCCAACCAACCGATACACGACAAACTATCCGGATTTCAGCAGGCTTTCCAGTTGAGCCGAAAACGCTCCGCGGGTGAGCACACGGTCGATGCCTGATGCCCGGGCGCGCTCCAGCGTTTCCGAATCTACATGCGAAGCGAAGCCAATGACCGGGGCCTTGTGCTGTCGCTTCCAGCCGCTGGCCGCTTCGATGGCCTGCGGCAGGCTCAAATCCACCAGCAGCAGTCCACCGCCTTGACCGGAGAGTTCCGATGGCTCTCGAACCACCATCAGCTTCCGTTGCACCGCCCGGGCGGTTGCAGTCACTTTGCTGAGGAACAGCAAATCCCGGATCAGGGCCACTACAGGTTGTGGTGTGCAGTCTATGGGCATCATTCCATGGTATCACTGGAACGGGCTTCAGGACCAATAACTTTTCATTTTCCTGCCCCCGTTTTGCCGAAATACACGATGAATCGGAATTGGCGCACGGCTCCTGCGCGTGGGCCTGCGGAGTCGCTTGTATGGATCTGGCAACGCTCATCGGCTACCTGCTTGCCTGGGGTGCGCTGGCGTACGGCATGTTTCACGCCTCGCACGGCGCACTGGGGGCATACATCAAGCCCGGTGAAATCCTGCTGGTCGGAGGGTGTGCGCTGGGGGCAGCGATCGCAGCCATGCCCCTGCATTCGCTGAAGGGAGCGCTGGCTGCCACCAAGAAAATGCTGTTCTCGGGGGAGACCCACGTTGATCACTTGATCAAAGAAATGGTCGGCTACGCCGAAACCGCCCGACGCGACGGGGTGCTGGCACTGGAATCGGTCTCCAAGGAAGCTCCGGATCCGTTTTTGCGCCGGGGTCTGCAGCTGACCATCGATGGAACCGACCCGGAGATGATTGAGCGGATCATGCGCATCGAGATCGAGGCCATGCTCGAGCGCCACAAGCACGGCAAGCATTTCTGGGCGAGTGTCGCCAAGTTCGGACCGGGTTGCGGGCTGATCGCCTGCCTCACCGCTCAGGTGGCTATGTTCCGCAACCTCGGCGGCGATGCGGCGGTCATCGGGCAGGCGCTGGCGGTGGCGCTGGTCGGCACGCTGTATGGGGCATTGTGTCAGAACCTCATCGCCGGACCCATCGCCGAGAAGCTGGGTATCCGGTCGAAGGAAGAGGCCTTCGCCAAAGAAATCATCCTTCAGGGAGTGCTGAGCATTCAGGCGGGAAACAATCCCCGCGTCGTCGAGATGCAGTTGATGAGTTTCCTGTCGAGCCGGCAGCAGGCGGCCCTGCCCAAGGCCGCCTGATATCAGAACCGCAAGCCGGCAACGGAAGACTGCCTACGGCCCGACAGTTCCTGCGGCTGAGATTCGCGGTATGCGCGGTAAACATCGTGGCGTGCAAAAAGTGTGATCCTCACG
>JAVQWE010000328.1:0-3860 GCA_033579175.1 Phycisphaerales bacterium
GAACTTCCTCGGAGTGGACGCCATTGAGCTGCTGGTTGACCGTCGTCCCTACCTGCCGGCCGACGCCAATCTCAACGGCATCGTGGATGTGACCGATTTCTCGATTCTGGCTTCCAATTTCAACCAGAGCGGGCTGCTGTGGGCGCAAGGCGATTTCACGCTCAATGGGTCGGTAGACCTGGCGGATTTCTCCATCCTCGCCGCCAACTTCAATCGAACCCTCAACAACCCCTTGCCACGGGCCGTTCCCGAGCCTTCCACAGCCGCGCTGGCAACCGCGGGCGCGTTGCTGCTGGGCCGGCGCCCTGCCAACCGGCGATCCAGCCCCACTGGCTGCCCCTGAATCGCTTCTGCGTTCGACCCTCAGCCATCCCCTTCCAACAGCTCCTCATCCGGCGAAACCCGTCCCCAGAGCATGATCACACTTCGCGCCTTGGCATGGTACACCCCCTTTTCCACCGCCGGGGCTTCCTCCAGCATCTTGACTTCCTCCCCAGCCTCGGCCGAGGTATCCACCAGCCGCAACCAGGCCCGCTGCGCCTTGGGCGGTCGGGGGATTTCAAAATCCAGGTCGTGTTCGCTGCCATTGAAGATCAGGTGAAACGCCTGTGCCCGCTCCACTGTGGTGAATGTCATCGCGACGCAGCGACTGTGATCGCTCCAATCCGGATGCCGGAGTTTGGTACTGTGCCAGCGGATTCTGGCTTTGCGCAATCGTTCCGCGAGGGATTGCTCGCGCGGCCCGGCCTCCAGACGCCCGGAAAGCCGCAGCTTGATCAGCCGCCGGACAAACTCGTGCATCTCCCGATTGATCTGCAGCAGGCTCCAGTCAAACCAGCTCAACTCGCTGTCGTGGCAATAGGCGTTGTTGTTGCCCTGCTGTGTCCGCAGGACTTCATCCCCCATGAGCATCATCGGCGTTCCCAGTGACAGCATCAGTACAGCCATCGCATTCTTGCACAGGCGCAGCCGCAGCCGCCGGATTTCCGGATCGTCGGTTGGGCCCTCGACGCCGCAGTTCCAGCTCAGATTGTTGTCCGAGCCGTCCTTGCCATCCTCTCCGTTGGCCTCGTTGTGCTTGCTGTCATAGCTGTACAGGTCATGGAGCGTGAAACCATCATGGCAGGTGACGAAATTGATGCTCTGCTCGGCGTCGCGGAGTTCCTTCTCGTACAAATCCGGGCTTCCGAGAATCCGTGAGGCCAGCCCGCGGACGGCGCCCCCGTCGCCCCGCACGAACCGTCGCACGTCATCGCGGAAACGGTCGTTCCATTCCTTCCACTTCCCCCCGCCGAACTGCCCCACCTGATTGAGTCCGGCGGCGTCCCAGGGCTCGGCGATGACTTTCACATGGGCAAGCACCGGATCGTTTTCGATATCCCAGATGATCGCCTGATTCCGATCCACGCGGCCCTTGTGATCACGCGAAAAAATCGCCGCCAGGTCAAATCGGAATCCATCCACGTGCATGTGCTGAACCCAGTAACGCAGGCTGTCCAGCACCATCCGCCTCACCACCGAATGGGAGGCGTTGATCGTGTTGCCGCAGCCCGTGAAATTCGCGTACTTCTGCTTATCCCGCTCGAGGATGTAATAGGCCGTGTTGTCCAGTCCCCGGTAGCACAGGGTCGGGCCGGATTCATTGCCCTCGGCCGTGTGGTTGTACACAACATCGAGAATCACCTCGATCCCGGCCCGGTGCAGTGCCTTGACCATGTCGCGGAATTCGTCGATCGCGGCCAGCGGGTTCCTGCTGACACTGAAAGCCACGTGCGGCGCAAAGAATGACAGCGTGCTGTATCCCCAGTAATTCTGCAGACCCGGCTTGGCGTCTTGCGCGTCAAACTGCATCACCGGCAGCAGTTCCACCGCCGTGACGCCCAGGTCCTGAAGATAGGGGATTTTCTCGACAAGCCCGGCAAACGTGCCCCGCCGAGGCTCTGGTATGCCGGAATTGGGATTGGCCGTGAAGCCCCGGACGTGCATCTCATAAATGACCGTCTGACTCAGAGGCCGGCGCGGCGGGGCGTCGTCCTCCCAGTCGTACGCCGTGGGGTCGAAAACGATGCTCCTGGGGGCGATCGCGGTCGTGTCGCCAGGCTGGCTGGCCTTCAGGCGGGAATACGCCGCCGGGATGCCCATGGCCAGCCCGTAGGGGTCGAACAACAGCTTGGCTGCGTCGAAACGCAGGCCCCTTTCCGGCTCGTGCGGCCCGTGTGCCCGGAACGCATACACCTGCCCCACCCCGATCCCCGGCAAAAACGCATGCCAGAAGTCGTGCGTACGATGCTTCGACGGATCGAGAATGATCAGCCGCGAAGGCTCAGCGGCATCGACATGATCAAACAGCAGCAGCTCGATCAACGTCGCATGCCGCGAATAAACTGAGAAATTGACCCCCTTCGATGTAACTGTGCTTCCCAGGGGATAAGGCCGTCCCGGCGCAACCTGTGTCTCCATTCGCTATAATTCATAATCGATGCGCCGCGGATTTTCCCCCCTGTCGATCATGGCCTGCCTCCTGGTTTCCGCTTCTGCCCCCGCAGCCCCCCCGCCGACAGCGCCCCCGGAACTTCGCGGCACCTGGCTCACAACCACCGCCAATCACGCCATCTCATCCCCTGCCAACACCGCCCAGACCATGCGCCGACTCCGGGAAATCGGTCTGAACACCGTCTACGTTGAGGTCTGGAAAAACGGCTACACCGAGTTTCCTTCCCCGACAATGCAGCAGACCATCGGTGTAGAGATGAAGATCAACCCGTCGCCCGGCGGGCCGGCCGCTCAACGCGACCTGCTCCAGGAAACCCTCATCGAGGCCCATCGCAACGGCCTGATCTACGTCGCCTGGTTCGAATATGGCTTCATGGCGGCGCACAAGGACACTCAGAATGAACTTCGCGCCCGCAAGGACTGGCTCAGCCTTGATCGAAACGGCAACGAAGTGGCACAAAACGGCTTCGTCTGGCTCAACCCGCTCCACCCGGACGCCCAGAACCTTCTGCTGGGCATCGTCAAAGACGCAATGGATCGGTATGACCTCGATGGTATCCAGCTCGATGACCGCATCGTCTGGCCGTACATCGACATGGGATACGATGAGTTCACCCGACAGCTTTATGCCCGGGAAAATGACGGTGCGGCCGTCCCGGAAGACCCCCGCGAGCCCCGATGGGTGGCCTGGCGACAACGAAAAGTGGAGGAATTCGCCCGGCGGTTTGTCCGCGAGGTCCGGGCGGCCGGCGGGCCGGAGTTGATCATCTCCCTTTCACCCGGGCCGCACCCCTGGGCGCTGGAAAACTACCTGATCGACTGGCCCGCGTGGTCCCGCTGGTCCGACAACCCCACCTGGGACGAATACATCCCTCAGGTGTATCGCATGAACTACCCCCGCTTCGAAAAGGACTGGCTGGAGCAGGTCCAGTTCATGGCAGAGCGCAACCGCGATCTGATCGCCGGCGTCCGACTCGTCGGCGACGGACCGGACTGCCCGGCGGATCAGGTCACCCTCCATGCGGATCTGACTCGAAAAACCGCCTCGATGGGGCATTGCTGGTGGTACAGCCGGGGTGTGCTGGAGGTCTTCCCGGATATTCTTCAAAAATATTACGACGTGGAGAACCTCGGCCGCGCCCCCCACCCGAAAAAGGGAGCCGACTGGCGGCCGCCGCCAGTCGTCGCCGAATACCGCAATGGCTCCTGGGTGGCCGATCTTGCCCCGCAGACGCGGTATCGCCTCATCGCCCGCAGGGAGGGTCAATGGACCGAAATCCGCCGTGGAATTACCGGCCCGCACTTTTCCTGGCCCGATCCGGAGCGGAAGTATGAATCCGTTGAACTCCTCGTGCAACGCCGCCTGA
>JAVQWE010000329.1:0-3856 GCA_033579175.1 Phycisphaerales bacterium
CGAAGCCGCCTGACTTGGTCTGGGTAGAGCTTTGGCATCGGACAATCCGCGTCAATGTTCTGCGGGAAGATTACGCAGAGAACTCCAGCATCCCCCGGGCAAACACGCTTGCATGGAGTGCTATTCCGGCGCCTCGACAGCAGCCCGTGTCCACAACCTGGTCGGGCCGGTGTGCCCCGGTGATGCTTCGGGCTCGTGGATCAGGTCAGCACGGAGAGATCATCTGCCAGCGGCGGAAGCTCCAAGGCCGTTCCGATCAACCGTTCGGAGAACCTCCGCGGCCCCGCCGCCTGGAGGTTCAGCACCGGACCGGCATCGGTCCGGGCTGAGCCGGCGCCTGCGCTGGCAGCGGCTCGGGCAAAACCGGAAGGCGGCGGGAGAACGCGATTGAAGTTGGCAGCTAAGATTGCAAAGTCAGCAAGATCGACCAAAGCATTGTAGTTGAAATCGCCCTGCACGAAGTTGGCCGGAGAACGATTGAAATGGGCCGCCAGCATCCCGAAGTCGCCCAGCTCTACCTCGCGATTGCGGTTGGCGTCGCCGGCCAGCACGTAGAAGTTCAGGACGTTGTTTCCCGCCAGGGGATTTCCGGCACGATCGGTCACACCCGCGCGATCGAGGGTGACGCGCCAGTTGCCATCCGGAAGCAACGTGGCAGGTGGATTGCTCAGGTGAACGGTTGCCAGATTCGAGCTGCTCAAGTAGCTGATGCTGAACTGGTTTGGACTGAGAACCGCGCCCGTCGTGAGGTTGATGATCGAAAGGTCGCCGGGTGAGAGAGATGCGCTCACGTCCTCGCTGAAGAAAATCTTCAGCCGCTGACCGTCCTGATATTCAAAATCGCTGGCCACGATCTCCGGCGCGATGAAATCGGAGCTGCCGAAGTTCAGCACGGCCGCCATCACGGCGTTGCGATGAGTACTTGTCGTGATGGCTTCGAAGGGGAATCCCATCGTGACGATTCGTGCGTCGGTGGCGGGATTGTAGTACTGCACGGCAGCGGCGCCCGAGCCCCCGGAGTAGGACATGGCGACCGTCGCTCCCCCCAGGGGCGCGATGACATCGGGGAAATCCACATCATAGCTGGTGGCGGCGTTGCTGAACGAGAGGTTCAGACCGGCGAAGATCGATCCGGCAGCGCCGGAGACGCTGTAGGTGTTGGCATCGTCGGCCACGAAATCGGCCTTGAGCACGTTGTTGTAGAAGGATCGCCCGCTGTTGTTGTTGTCCAGGTCCCAGGCCAGTTCGGCGCCACTGAAGAACAGGTCTCCGCCGGCGTTGACATAGCTGGTGATCAGGTTCTGAGCGGTCGGGCTGACGGTGCCGTTGGCGGTGGATTGTTCTCCGGCAAGCCAGATGATCATGTGGTAACTGGAGAGCGTGACCTGCCCCAGTTCGATGGCGCGGGGGGAGACGGAATCGAATCCCACCTGTCGCGGGGCAAAGGCCTCAATGGCCTCACCGGCCTGAATGACGTAATCGAAGCTGTTGCCACCGCGCGGACGGATGCGGTCGATCACGGTGCCGTTGGGCAGGGTTTGCCGGAACGCCATGGTGCGATCGAGGCGATCGAAGCCGTTGACGATCAGCACCTTGTCGGCCGGCGTGCCGGCGCGGCGCGTCGCGACCACCGGTGACGGCAGCGATTCGCCACCGGCGTTGGTTGCTGTCACACGCAGATACAACGCTTCGGCTCCCCCGGACGGAACCTGCGCCGCCGGAATCGTATAGGAGAGGGTGTTGCCACCGGAGACGGCCACGCCGCCATCGAACCCCAGCCCGTTGCGGGAGGAATACACACGGTAGCCGGTCGCTGCCTGTCCACCGATGCCATCTACCACCGGCGCGCTCCAGGAAACGACGACATCCCCCCCGGGCGTGGTGACGGCCCGAACGTTCGTCGGAGGCTCCGGCAGCAGCGTGTTGTTGGCCAGCCCCCCGAACTGGTTGAAATACTTGACCGTCGCCTGATAACTCGATCGTCCGACCCAGTTGCGCACCTTCGGATCGCGCAGCAGGGCGGCGTCCTGCGGGCTGTCGTGGAAAGCCACTTCGAGAATTGTTGAGTCGAACTCATCACCATTGGCCGACGATCGAATCTCGCCGAAGGCATAATCGCTTCGCGCGTAAGGGTTGGTGCGCGGCACCCAGGCAAACTCCAGAGGCGGGGAACCGATGGCGATCATGTCGTTGGCCACCTCGTCACCCACCATCTTGGCCCACTCAAACTGATTGGGGGTGGCGGTGTTGGGAAAGAGGCTCTCGTTGTTGTAGAGCCCGACGGTTCCACGCCCCCCACCGGCGTTGCTGTGAAAGCTCAGATGCACCGCCTGACCGAAGGGCGCGGCGTTCATGTAGGCAGCCCAGCGACCTGGGGCCCCCACGTTGGCATCCCCGTCGGCCGTGATCCCCCCGCGGTAGAAGTCGCTCACCTCCACGCCTTTGCTGAAGTCGTACCAGTAAAGCGACTGCTCATCTTCGCGCGGCGCTCCACTGGTTTGACCAGCGGCATTCTGCTTCTGACCCATCCCGTTGCCGAAGCGGATGGCATCAGCGATGATCGCGCGCCCCGCGACCGACGACTTGTTGCTGATCTGCACCCCCTGCCCGTTGTTGCCGGCATCGAAGTGATATGTCCCCAGATACACGAATCCCTTCCCCACCCAGGTATGGTTGATTTTCACTTCGGTGATGCCCCCGGAGTGCACGACTCGATACAACTGGTCGGTAGCCCGGTTCGACCCGTCCAAAGCCCATGCGTAGACGGGATAGAAACCCGCCGCCGGGAAATTCGCGACATAACTGGCGACGGCGGTTTCCGTCAGCGAAGAAGTTGCCACGCGATAGGGCTGGGAATCGCCGGCAGAGCCATACCAGGGGGTGCTGGAGCCAACGGTCCACGTGCCTGTGAAGGAGACGGTCGGGTCATCATTGTCCAGCACGACTTCCAGCGGCTGATTGCCGATCGGACGCAGGGGAACGATCGTCGCTCCGGCGTTCCAGAGATAGTTGGCATACCAGATCATCTGATCCTGGTTGCCCATGTCCTCGATCATTTCGTTGGTTTTGCCGCGCTGGGTGTACCAGTTCCCGGCGCCGGTATTGTTGATGGTCCAGCCGTGACCGGCCCCGATGTAAACGATCCGGCCGGTCAACGCGCCGGTGGGCTGTTGCCCGACTGCGCCGAACGCAGTTTCCGGTCCGCTGGAGGATGTCTGCGGAACTGCCGGACCGGACGGCAGCAGAATTTCGGGGGTTGGCTGCTGCTGACGAAGCTTTTCGAACTGCTGTAGAGACTGCAGGACCAGTTGCGGGTCGGCCGGCCGGCCGGAGCAGGTGGCGCAACTGCACCCGGCGTGATGCTCCCCGGCCGCCAGGACGGATTCGAGGGTCCAGCGGCTGAGCAATCGACGGATTTCCAGGGGTTCGACAGGTCGAATCGAGGCTGGTTTACGCGGGGGCATCAGCGGCGGTCCTCCGGAAACGACAGGCAGGCGATTATACCCGCAGAAACGTCCGGATGTGACGGTTTTTATCCCTGGCACGGATGAAAATTGGCTCACGGGGCAGGCGGGAAGGTTCCGATAATACTTCCGGTACAGACACGGGAGGTATCCACACGTGGCGCCAAATCTCTGGGCTACCGCCGAACGGCTGCGCGTGGTGCAGGCCGCCCATCGTCGGTTCGTGACTTTGTGGGCCATCAAAGAAGCCTCACGGCTTTTCGAGCGGCAATGGCGCCGTCGGCTGTCCGAGCGGCTCGATCCGGAGGTGGATGATCCCCGTCGCTTCGACTGGAAAGCCTTATACCGCGGCTCGGTTCTTGACGATTAAGCACGAGTCATGGGTCGGATTT
>JAVQWE010000330.1:0-3827 GCA_033579175.1 Phycisphaerales bacterium
CACCATGAAAATGATGGCGAACATGATGAAGGTGCGATAGATCGTGCTGGTGACCGCATAGAGGAACAACCAGACCCTCTGGAGCGGCGGGGGAAGCGGTTGCTGGGGCTTGATCCGGAAAATGTGGCGTTTGATCAGGCCGAGGGTGTATTCACTGCTCTTGCGCTGCAGGTTGGGGATCTCCAGGAAGTCTGACAACATGTAGTATCCGTCGTATCGAAGCAACGGATTGGCGTTGAAGATCACGGTGCTCACCGACGCGATGAACATCGCGTTGTAACAGAGCTGGTTCAGCAGCGACATCGGTGACGTGTTCAGCCACACGAACGCGCAGAGCGCCGCGAAGAAAAGCTCGAAGATCATCCCGCCGGCGCCGACGGCCAGCTTCTGCCATTTGCTGGGGAAGCCCCAGGCGGTCGAGGCATCTACGTAAGGCGTGGGAATGAGAACCAGGAACATGATTCCCATCTCATGCACCTCACCGCCGAAGCGCCGGCAGATGAATGCGTGCCCCAGCTCATGAATCACTTTCGTGATGACGAAAACCACCCACAGCCACAGCCAGTTATCGGGGGAGATGGCATATTTGGCCCCCTCCACGAGCCGCTGCCATTCCGGCGCGACCTTGAAAATGGCTGTCCCGACCACCACAAGCCACAGCACCGCGCCGAACTTGCTGAGAAAAACCCGCATCAGCGGCATCCAGCGCACCAGAAAGGCATCGCAATCCCACAGGGGAATCCGCGGGAACAGCACGTTCAGCAGCCGCCCCTGCATTTTCCGCTTCACCTGCATCTTGTGCCGGCGGAGCAGAACCTGCGCGTCGGGGGTGATGTCCGTTTCGATCAGGTTTGCCGCATAGAGCTGCGAGAGAATCTGAATGACCTCAGGCTGGGTGGGGGCATCATCGGCAAGCTGGCCACCGACGAGTTCCCAGGCCTCCCCCACGGTGCGCCGGCCGTCGAGCAGCCCCACAAATCGATACGCCGCGTCGCTGAGCCGATGAAACTGGTTGCCGGCCGGGTCTCGGACAACATACCAACGCTCCCCCCGATAGTACTGACGGCTGATCTGCGCAGTCGCCCGCAGTTTGGGGCGGAGGTTCACCACCCGATACCAGCTCTCCGAGAACGTCGGACGTAACTGAAGCATTTCTGATTCGGCCCGCGGACGGCGGACCATTCTCTTGATGATGAATCACCCGCCGGAGGGGTGTCTCACAGCCAGGTCCACGCCTTCATCTTCACCCAATCCACGAAGCGGTGTGTCCACTGCCAGATGAGCGGCCGGGGCGCGATGTCGATCTTCACTTCACCCGCAACGCCCGGCAACCAGTCCTTCGAGCCGGCGCCGATGATCTCGGCGTAGACTTTGAAGACATTCTTGTTGTCCTTGGGCTCGCCGATCGGCACGAGCCTTCGGATCGCGAAGGGAACCTTCTCGCTGGGCAGCGAGGTGGTGGCCAACTCGCCGACGATCGCTTCTTCGCCGTTTTCCAGCCGCTTCCGCTGGGCCGTCTGCACCGCCTGAATGTCACGCTCGTGCACCAGCATTTCGATTTCCAGCTTCTCGCCATCACGACTGCCCACCTGGAAGAGCTCTTCGCCGAGACGGACGCTTGTGCCCTGCTTGTCACGCAGGTCGCCGCGGAAGATTTCCCCGTCGATGGGGGAACGGATCGTCCCCTGGTTTACCTTCAGCCGGTAAAACGCCGCCGAAGCCCGGGCTGCATCGCCGATTTTTTCCGCAGTCAGGGCTTCAGCGATCTTGCCTTCGCCCTTCAGTTTGGCCGCCTCGCGATACTTGGCCTCCATTTCCCGTTCCTTGGCGATCATCTGAAGCTCGTATTCGTCGGTCTTCATCTTGGCCAGCACGTCGCCGGCCTTGACCCGATCGCCCGGGCGGACAAACACTTCCGCGAGAATGCCCTCGTAGGGTGCCGAGACGATGCGCTTTTCACTGGTGACGAACGTGAACGGCGCCGACACCCGGTACATCGGCTTATACAGGCAGATAAACGCCAGAAACCCCGCCAGCAGCAGCGCAATCAGCACACCCAGCCGATGCTTGGGCCCGGCGATGATCTTCCCCACGTGCAGCGCGCTCAGGCCGGTCTTGGTGATCCACCAACGGTCGTTTTCATAGCGATCATGAAGCTGAGGCGCCAGAAGCTCGGCCGCGACCACCAGGCCATTGATCGCCCCCGGGTTGAGCTTCGTGCCCGGGGCAAACTCCAGGGTGATCACTCCCTTGACCTCTCCCCCACGGCGCATCGGCAGGCTGATGATCGTGGCGCCGCCTTCGGCGCGGGAGAGCTGCTGGGCCATGCGGGTGATATTCTCCGAGCCGGTGCCGTCGGCTTCGTAATGGACGGGTGCTTCCTGATCGGCGCACTCGTCCATGACCTTCTCGATCATGACCGACAGTTCCTGCTTGCGGTCGAAGTTCTCCGTGTGGCTCATCGCCTTCAGCCGGATGTTGCGCAACCGGCGCCAGCCGAGGCTTACCCGCGCGGCCCCGGTGCGCGTGGCAAGCTCGTTGCACAGGCCCATGGCGGCGGCGGTGAAGCCCTCAGCCGTGGCGAAGGCGCTGGAGAATTGCAGCACGTCCTGGTGAGTCCGCGCCTGCAGCGCAAAGTGCTCCAGCTTGCGCCGCATGAGGAAAATGTCGAAATAACCAGCCACCAGACGCATGGAATCCAGCCGCTGCTGCGCCCGTTGCAGGTCGCGGCAGCGGGTGATCACGGCCGTCACGGCAACCGTATGGCCCTGTTCGTTGGACAGGAGTGTCACCAGGCAATACTGGATTTCGCCGGAGGCGTCGGCACCGTCGACCTCGATCGCCCCGTCCTTGCCCTGCTGCACGCAGGGCATCACGATTTCCTTGAAGGCCTGCACCGCCGCCTCGCGCTGTTCCGGGGTGGAGTCATCCGGTCGGATGTGCTTGATCAGGTCGAGCAGAAAACCGCTCTGCTCGGCCGGACGGACGGCGAAGGCGATGGCCTCGGTTCCGGCGACGGTCACTGCCTGCATGTAGATCAGTTCCTGAAGGAACTGGGGCAGGTCCGGGGCATGCTGGATGGCTTTCTGAAGCCGCTGAACACGGGTGAGCGCTTTCTGCGCGTCCTGCTGCTGCTGTTGCCGCTGCCTCTCCTGAGCGCCGCCGGATTGGTCGATCACTGTGGCCATGCGAGCTTGAATCCCATTGACAATCACCGGCCGGCGCGAATCGGCGGCGGATCGCCGCGCCGACAGATCAGAATCGGGTGAGGGTATCAGTTATTTGCCGCCGTCTTCTCCAAGGGGCTGACCGTCAATTCCGCCGGCAGCTTGACCTCCACCTCAAGCCCAGATGCCCTGCCCTCCGGGTTGGGCATCTCCAGACGAATGGCCTGTTTGGCCGAGCTGGCATCCGCGACCGGCGCGACGTAGATCACCCGGGCTTTTTGCCATGCATCCGGTTTATCGATTGTATAGCGGACCAGCAGCTCCTGTCCCGGCCGTAGACGTGCCGCCTGCCAGGTCTCCAGCAAAGCCACTTCCACCCAGACCGGATCATTCTTCACCACGCTGATGGCGCCCTCCGGCTTCTGCGGATCGGCCATCTCCCCGGCATCGACATTCACTTTTTCCACGATTCCATCGATCAGGCTCACCAGGTCCATCAATTCCACCTTGGTGGCCTGCCGTTCATAGATGGCTTGCGCCTGCTGCTTTTTCTGCCTGGCTTCGCGGACCTTCAGTTCGGCCACTTCCATGGTGATCCTGGCTTCCTCGATCTCCTGAGGCGAATAGCCGATGTCCCCGCCCTTCTTTCGCTCGTACTGC
>JAVQWE010000331.1:0-3826 GCA_033579175.1 Phycisphaerales bacterium
GTTCAGTGCTTCCCCGCGGCATGACAGCGTCCAGACGGATGCTTCGCCGACCGTCGTCCGCAGTGTTTCCGATGCGCGGCTGGTGGATGATCAGCTCGCCGTGCTCCTGGAGAGCACCGCCGCGATTCATTCTGCCAGCGACGAAAAACACCTGGCCGAATTGCTGATCGACGCCTCCCTGCGCGGCACGGGCATGGCCAATGCCGCCTTCCTCCGCCCGGTGGATCAGGCAGGACGTGTGCAGGTCGTGGCAGCGCGGTATGCCGCAGGTCCGGCGGCCGAAACGCATCCCACCTTCAGCCGTTCGCTCCTGGCAGCGGCCTCAACGGGACAGGTGGCGGAAATCCAGTCCGTCGGGGGCGACATCGCCCAGAGCATCGTGGCGATGAACATCACGGCGGCGCTGTGTGTGCCGATCGTTCTGGGGGCGCGGGGCGATGCCGGGGGCACCATCGCCGGTTACCTGTATCTGGACAGCCGGGGAACGCATGCGCCCCGCCCGCGCCCCAATGCCGCGCCGTTCTGCGTGGCGCTCGGTCGCATGGCCAGCCTGGCGCTGGCAAACCTCAAGCGGATCGAGGTGGAACGAAGACAAGCTCTCATGGAAGCCGAACTGCACGCGGCGGCGGCCACGCAGCGATGGATTCTGCCGCAGCGTCGGCAGACCATCGACCGTGTCGAATGCATCGGTGAATCCCGTCCGGGTCGCTACATCGGAGGCGACTTTTTCGACATTATCGATCTGGGCCACGGCCGCCTGGCGGTGGCGCTGGGGGATGTGGCCGGCAAGGGAGCGGCGGCGGCGGTGCTGATGACGGCAACTCAAGGCTTTCTGCACGCCTGCCTTCGGGAGCATGGGGACGTGCAGCGCGCGGTGGACGCCACCAATCGGTTCGTCAGCGCTCGAACCCCCGAAGCGCGCTTCGTGACTGCCTGGGTGGGGGTGCTCGACCTGCGTCGGGCTTGCATCACCTACATCGACGCGGGTCACGGTTATGCCATGATCCAGTCCGACGCAGGGGAGCCGGTCGACCTTCGCGGCGGGGAGGGGGTGCCGATCGGCATCGACGCAAACTTCCGTTACGCCGCCGTCACCGCCCCCCTGCCGGAGCGGGGGCGCATTCTGGTGGTCAGCGACGGGGTGATTGAGCAGACCGGGATTGTCCAGCAGACCGACGGCACGCTGTCTCATGAACAATACGGCATTGAGGCGGTCCGGTCGGTGCTGCAGCAATCGCCTCCCGATGCCGACACCGTAGCCGACCTGTTCTCCGCCGTCGTTCACCACGCCGGCACCAGCCAACTGGCCGACGACGCCACGGCCGTGCTGGTGCGGTGGTGATCAATCCTCGCGATCGTCGCCGTAATGCTTGCGCAGGCGCTGGAGTTCGGCCTTGAGCCGGTTGCGAGTGACGGCGTAGGCGGGGTGGTCGTAGACATTGCGAAGCTCATCGGGGTCTTTCGTGAGGTCATACAGCTCCCACTCGTCGTGGGTGTAAAAGTGAATCAGCTTGTGTGTCTCGGTCCGCACCCCACGGTGGGGGGCG
Source organism: Phycisphaerales bacterium (assembly GCA_033579175.1). GTDB lineage: Bacteria > Planctomycetota > Phycisphaerae > Tepidisphaerales > Tepidisphaeraceae > JAVQWE01. The sequence goes on from JAVQWE010000331.1 coordinate 1,548, forward strand.
ACGTTGTGCTCCGGTTCCTGTTCGTAGTAGTGGTAGTAAATGCTCCCGCGAACTGACGGCAGTATGTCAGTGCCCCCCGCTTTTTCCACCAGTGGTTTCCACGACTGCCCCTGCATCTCCGCCGGCACGGGGATTCCACAGAAGCTCAGGATCGTTGGTGCCGTGTCGATGTTCAGAACCATGGCCTGGCACACCAGCCCGGCCGGGATCACCCCCGGCAACCGCGCCAACAGCGGCACGCGCAGGGATTGCTCGTACATGAACCGCTTATCGAACCAGCCGTGGTCCCCCAGGAAAAAGCCGTTGTCGCTGCTGTAGATCAGCAGCGTGTTATGCTCCAGGCCGCTGGTCCGGAGCTGCTCGAGCAGCCGCCCCACCTGTACATCCACCGCCGCGACGCAACGCAGATAATCCTTGATGAACCGCTGATACTTCCATTTTTTCAGTGCTGCACCGGAGAGTCCCGGCGGGGGGTCGCCTTTCAGATCGTTTTTTGTCAGATCATGTTCGATTGACATGCGGCACTGTCTCGCTGCGGTGGTGCGTGTGGACAGGTCGTCAAGAAAAGTTGGCGGCTCGGGGATTTCCACGCCCTCGAGCAGCGACTGGTGCGCAGCATCCACAGTCCAGTTGCGATGCGGGGCATTCGGGGTAATCAGCAGGAAAAACGGACGACTCTGATTGCGGTTGCGAATGAATTCGATGGCTTTCTCAAAAATCGTGTCGGTGGCATAGCCCTCGATCACACGCACTCCGGCAGAATCCCGGAACCGGGGGCTGAAATACCTCGCCACGCCCTCGATGATCAGCCATTTGTCGAATCCCCGGGGTTCGCTGCGCAGATGCCACTTACCGAAGACGGCCGTTTCGTAACCGGCGCGCTGCAGCAGAATCGGGAAGGTCAGTTGCGAAGGATCAAAGCTCCGGCCGGGTCGTTGATCACGGTAGCCGTGTTTGTGGGCGTATTTGCCCGTCAGCAGCGTGGCCCGGCTCGGTCCGCAGAGAGAGTTGGTGACAAATGAGTTTTCAAACCTCACCCCCTCGCGCGCGATGCGATCGATATTGGGCGTGGGCATCAGCCGACTGCCATAGGCGCTGATCGCGTGGCTGGCGTGATCGTCCGTGAGGATCACGATCACATTCGGCCGGGCCGGAGTCGCGGCGCCCTGACCGTAAGCCCAGGCCGGCAGGACGCAGAGCAAGGCAAGGAAGACGGCGATTCGCATGGGTGCTCCTCAGGTCATACGTATACCCCGTTGGCACGTCCTCTGACAGATGGCCCCCGGTCACAGGCTTGGTTTGCCGGCCTCCGGCGTATAATCGGGGTCATGGATGTCCCGGGGATGTACTTTCTGACCGGAAAGAGGGCGTTGGTCTGTGGCAGCACCCAGGGCATCGGGCGGGCCTGTGCCTTCCTCTTTGCGCAACTGGGTGCATCGGTGATTCTGCTGGCGCGGAACGAAGCGGCCCTGACGCGGGTGCGGGAGGAGCTTGCGTCCTCGCATGGGCAACGGCACGACTTCATCGTCGCCGATTGTAACGAACCGGCGCAGGTGCGCGATCGTGTGCTGGCGCGGCTGCCCGCGCTCGAGCCGGTTCACATTCTGCTGAATAACTCTGGCGGTCCCCCCGCCGGTGAGCTGCTGGCCTCCCGGGCGGAGGATTTCACCGTTGCGTTCGCCCGTCACGTGCTGTGCAACCACCTGCTGGCGCAGACACTGATCGGGGGGATGAAGTCAGCGGGTTACGGCCGGATCATCAACATCGTCTCCACCAGCGTCAAAGAGCCGATTCCCGGGCTGGGGGTTTCTAACACCATCCGCGCCGCCGTCGCCAACTGGGCCAAGACCCTTGCGCGGGAAGTGGCGCCGTTCGGGATTACCGTCAACAACGTGCTCCCGGGATCGACGAAAACCGCACGGATCGAGGAAATCATCCGTGCCCGTGCCACCGCCTCCGGTCGCACCGAGCAGAGCATCCGGGAGGAAATGATCTCTCAGATTCCAATGGGTCGGATGGCCGAGCCAGAGGAAATCGCCGCCGCGGCCGGCTTTCTGGCCAGTCCGGCGGCAGGGTACATCACCGGGATCAACCTGCCCGTAGATGGCGGGCGGACAGGCTGCCTGTGAAGCAGATCCGCAACTTCATCGATGGCGAACTGTGCCCGGCACAATCGGGCCAATGGCTGGCGAACATCGAACCGGCCACGGGTCGCGTGTATTCGCAGGTAGCGGACTCCGACGCCACCGATGTCGATCGCGCCGTTGCCGCCGCCGAAA
>JAVQWE010000332.1:0-3822 GCA_033579175.1 Phycisphaerales bacterium
CGATGATCTTCCAGATGTTGTACTTCGTGGGCCTGCTGGCCTTGTGAGAAGAGCAGTGGGACCGCAGCGGGCTTCAACCGCCGATTCGACTCATCTGCTGATTCCCCCGGGCTGAGTGAACCCGGGGCTTCAGGCGCACGCAGTCGGCCATGGCCTGGGCAATCGCCCGGGAACCACCCCCCGTGGGGGAACGAAGGATCGGTTTCAGGTCAATCTCTCCCCCGTCGAAGAGACACGATCGCAGGACTCCATCGGCAGTCAGCCGAAGTCGGTTGCACGTGGAGCAGAAGGGCGACGACATTGCGCTGATGAACCCGATTCGCCCTTTCGGGCACCCTCTCAGCAGGCGGTAGGGCGTTGCAGGGCCGACCCCCGGTTCGCTGGACCGTTCTACACCGATCAGAGGACCTAATTCGCGTTCGATCAAGGCACGGATTTCGGCTTCGGGGATGAAACAATCCTTCCCCCGATTCTGCGCCGCGCATCCGCCGGCCGGGCCGGATTCCGCCCCGCCGATCTGTCGAAGTTGGCGATCCTGCCCGGGCAGGTCGCGCAGCAGCGCAGCGTCACCCAACGGCATGTATTCGATGAACCGGACGGTGATCGGAAGATCAAGGGAAAGGCGGGCGAAATCGACAAATTCGTCGTCATTCGTGCCCCGCATGGCGACGCAGTTGATTTTCACGCTCCGGAAGCCCACATCTACAGCCCGTCGCAGGCCGCGAAGCACTTTTGCAAGGTCTCCTGTGCGAGTAATCTGACGGAACTTGAGGGGGTCGAGGCTGTCGAGGCTGATCGTTACACGATCCAGCCCTGCCTGACGGAGCGGCTCGGCCAGGTCTTCCAGGCAGAAACCATTGGTGGTAAGTGACAGGTCCTCAATTCCCCGGATGCGGCGAAGCTGCCAGATCAATTCACACAGCCCGTGGCGAACGGTGGGCTCGCCACCGGTCAGCTTGAAACGACGGATGCCGTGTTCCTCGATGGCGCAACGAACCACCTGCGCAATTTCCTCGAAGCTCAGGATGTCTTCCCGGGCCAGCCAACGCACGCCCTCCGGTGGCATGCAGTAGACGCATCGGAAGTTGCAGCGGTCGGTTACGCTGATGCGCAACACCCGCACGGCCGAGATGGAGCGCGGACCTGTCTCAAATCCTTTTGGCGCAAGGAGTTGCGCTTCGGGAGGATCAGGAAGAAGCGGCAGCCGCATGCGGTAACCGGAAATATTATAGCATTGCCGTCGAACTTGACACCTGCGTGGTGTTGCCGCGGTTTCCGCGCCCGCCGCGCGCTTTACGCCGGCAAAGGATTCGGGTAAGACACGCGTCCTTTGTCGCCGAAAACGCCTGGTGTATGAAGTCGAAGTAGAACGTCTGATGGGTCGTCCCCAAGGAGCAATAATGCCACGTATCAGCCGCGTCCCGGTTGCGTTCCTCGCGATCGCGATGCTTCTTCTGCCTCTGGCACGGGCGGAGAACCCGTTGCGATCGTCGGTTCTCACGCAACTGCCGGAGAGCACTCTGGCGGTGCTGAAGTTCAGCAATCTGCAGGCGACGAGCCGGAAGCTCTCAAACTACGCGACAGAGCTTGGCGTGGCCCCGTTCATTCCCGGCGCCACCGACCCGTTGGCCACCGTGCAGGAATTGCTGGGAATCAAGGCCGGCCTGGCAACCGACGGTGAGCTCGCATTCGTGCTTGTCGATCCGGCCGCGGTCGGCTCGGAAAATATGCAGAATGCGTTGATGGTTCTGGTGCCGGTGACCGATTATCGCGCGTTCATCGGCAACTGGCCCGACGCCCGGACCGAAGGCAACGTAACCACCTTCACCTTCCCGAACGGTGGCGAAACGGCCTACGCCTCCAACTGGGGCAGTTTTGCCGTGCTCAGCCCACACCCTGATGTGCATTCGCTCAAGCCGGCGGGTTTCAAGCCGTCGGCGGTAACGGCAAAGGAACTGGAAAAAGACATCGTACTGCTGGCGAACGTGCAGAACCTCCGCAGCAAGCTCCAGCCGCTGCTGGCCGACGGCCGCACCCAGCTCGGCACGACCATCGAGGAAGAGCTGGGTCGCGAGGCGCCGGAGATGGCCCGCTTCGTCCCCACGATCAAGCTGGCCGTCAATCGCTTGATTGACGTGGCCGACTCGTTCCTCCGCGACGCGGAGTCGGCCACCGTGGCACTTCACGTCGTGCCAGAAGGTCTGAATGTCTCGATCACGTCGGAGTTCGCCCCGGATAGCTACCTGGGTGCTTACGCTTCCAGCGCCACCAACTCCACCGACACCTTTACCACCGGTCTGCCCGCAGGGAAATATCTCCTGTATGGCGGGATGCTCTGGGACCCGGTTCACGACCTGAAGCTGATTAACGACCTTGCCGGCCCGGTGCTGGAAGAGCTGAAGAAAGTCGGCGGGCCGGAGGCCGAGGCAATTCAGAAGTTCTACAACGACTTTGAGGCCTGCTTCTCTGCAATGACCGGGCAGCGCTTCGGAATGCTCGCGCCGCAGGGCGAAATCGGTAATACGGCGATGATGCAGGCAGTGAGCATCTACAGCGGCGACGCCGGGAAAATGAAGTCGTCGTATTTCGCCATGATGGAAGGTCAGGGCGAACTGATGAGCGCCCTTGGTCTCGGCGAGCAGATGAAATACGTGGTGAATCGCGATGTGAAGTCGATTGACGGCGTGGCCTTCGATCAGGTGAAGGCTGAAATCAAATTCGATGCCAATTCTCCCGATGCTGCGCAGGCCGAGCAGATGATGAAGATGCTCTACGGCCCGGAAGGCATGACCTTCTATGTCACCGCCGTGGGGTCCGACAAGGTGCTGCAGACCTTCGGATTGGATGACGCGATGATGAGCCAGGCTCTGGCCGCGGCCAAAGGCAACAATGACACCCTCGGTGTGCTGCCGCAGGTGAAGCTCGTGGCGAACCAGCTTCCTGCCCGCAAGAGTGGAGTCTTTTACGTTGCCCTGGATGAAATCACGACAACCGCCTTGAACGTGGCTCGGCAGTTCGGCATGGGGGTGAATGTTCAGATTCAGCCAGACCTGCCGCCCCTGGGTGCCAGCTTCGCCACGGAAGGCAGTGCCTTGAGGGTGGATGTCCACGCCCCGACACAGCTTGTGAGCCAGCTCATCGCCGCCGGCTTCCAGATCGGCATGCAGATGGGCCAGGGTGGACCGAAGCGTGGTGGCCCCGGCGGACTGTAGGGGAGTGCGGGGCGCCTCACCCCCGGGCATGCGGATCGGCGCGCGAGCGGGCGGCGGTTCTGCCCGTCGTGCACTTCCAATCTGCGTCTGAGGTGCAGGGGGGCTACGAGCCGAGCAACGTTCGGACGGCTCGCCCGATATCCTCGCACCTCAACAGCGATTCACCCACGAGGATCGCGCGCACCCCCGCCTCGGCCAGTTTCTCCACGTCGCGCGATGAACCAATGCCGCTTTCGCTGATGAGCACAGAGCGATCTTCCACCAGCTCGGCCAGACGCAGCGTCGTGCCCAGGTCGGTCTGAAACGTCCGCAGGTCGCGGTTGTTGATGCCGATCAGGCTGTAACTGCGCATCGGCACGCCGATAACGTTGTCACGAACACGCATGAGATTGTCGATGTCGTGCACTTCAATCAGTGTTGTCAGGTGAAGCTCGGTGGCGAGAATCTGAAGATCGATCAGCTCGTTGGTGTTCAGACACTCCGCGATCAGCAAAATGGCATCGGCGCCGCTGGCGGCCGCCTCGTAAACCTGGTAGGCATCGAGAATGAAGTCCTTCCGCAACACCGGCAGGTTGACGGCCGATCGAGCCAGCGCCAGATGCGCAAGGCT
>JAVQWE010000333.1:0-3814 GCA_033579175.1 Phycisphaerales bacterium
CGTGGAAAGGCTGCTGCAAACCGTTGCGCATGAGAATTTCGGGTTGACGCTGGACACGGGAAACTTCCTCTGCGTCAATGCTGATCCGGTCCGGGCTGTCAGGCGTCTGGCGCGGTATGCCCAGATGGTTCACGTGAAGGATTTCCACGTGCGCGCAAAACGCCGCATGCCACCCACCGGCTGGTTCGCTACACCGGCAGGAATCGCGTTGCGTGGGGCCATCGTGGGGCACGGCGTGATCGATATCCCCGCGCAGCTTCGGCACCTGCGGTCGGCCGGGTACGACGGCTGGCTCTCCCTGGAATTCGAAGGTCTGGAAGAACCGATCCTGGGCATTCGGCTGGGGCTGGAATACCTGCGCACCCTGCTATGAGCCAGGTTGGGCTTTCCGGGGGAGCTGGCCGCGGGGCTGGCGGCGGGGGAAGACCACCAATTGACGGACCCTGTCGCGGGTAACAAGATTGCCCTCCGGCCAACCATGACCATCCTGCCGATTGTTCTCATCTCCGCCTGCGCGCTGGTGGCTGCGTACTTCTTCTACGGCCGGCTGGTGATGCGCTGGCTGGGGACTGACCCGGCTCGAAAGACACCGGCCGTCGAAATGCAGGATGGCAACGACTACGTCCCTGCGCCGGCAGGCGTGGTGCTGGGGGGTCATTTCACGGCGATTGCGGCAGCCGGACCGGTGGTGGGTCCGATCCTTGCGGGACTGATGTTCGGGTGGCTGCCGGCCCTGCTGTGGATCGTGCTGGGGGCGATCTTCATCGGGGGTGTGCACGATTCCGGAGCACTGTTTGCCTCGATTCGACACAAGGCGCGCTCGATCACGCAAGTGGTGCGCGAACACATGTCCCCCGTGGCCTACCTGACGTTTCTCATGTTCGTCTGGTTGAGTCTGGTGTACGTGATCATCGCCTTTGCCGACGTAACGGCCGGAACCTTCTCGAAATTTGTCTCGTTCACCGAAACCCGCGGGCAACTGGAGCGGACGTTCAGCATCAACGGTGGTTCGGTGGTCATCGGGGCGTGCGGCTATCTGGTGGCGAGTGTGACCCTCGGCCTGTTCCTTCGCTTCACTCGCGTGCCCTGGTGGGCACTGCTCATCGTCCACTTCTTCGGGCTTGCGGCGACGATTTACTTCGCCCCGGCGATGGCGCGATGGCTCGCGGATGCCGGCCTGAGCTTCCTCGACACGCAGGGGAAAGACGCCGCGCTGCTCGCCCGTCGCTGGGATCTGGTTCTCCTGCTGTACTGCTGCATCGCCAGCATCGTGCCCCTGTGGCTTCTGCTGCAGCCACGCGGCGTCATTGGTGCGACGTTTCTGTATGCGGCGCTGGCGTTCGGCGTCGTGGGCACGCTCGTGGGGGGATGGAACACGAGCGGACCGCTGGTGGTGCAGTATCCGGCGTTCCTCGGTTTCACGGCGTCGAATGGTGCTTTGCTGTTTCCCTTTCTTTTCATCACGATCGCCTGCGGCGCCTGCAGCGGGTTCCATTCGATCGTCGCCAGTGGCACCACCTGCAAACAGTTGCGCTCCGAGGCCGATCTGCGACCCGTCGCCTACGGCGCGATGCTGCTGGAGGCCATGGTTGCGGTCTTCGCGCTCAGCTGCGTCATGGTTCTGTCGCGCGATGCCAGAACCGGCTCGCCGGACTTCGTCTATGCCCAGGGCATCGCCAACTTCATGAATCTTCTGGGCATTGACAAGCAGTTTGCCCTTGGTTTCGGGCTGCTGGCCTTCAGCAGTTTCGTCTTCGATACCCTCGACGTATGCACCCGACTCGGAAGATATGTCTTTCAGGAGCTGACCGGACTTCGCGGGCTGAGCGGGGGAATCCTGGCAACGTTGGCCACGGTGGCCGGACCGGCCGCGTATCTGTGGTTTGCCCCTCCGGAATGGGGCTTCCGGACGTTCTGGACGATCTTCGGAACCTCCAATCAGCTTCTGGCGGCACTTACGCTGGTGGGAGTGAGCGTGTGGCTGTGGCGCACGGGTCGTCCGGTCTGGTTTGCGCTGCTGCCGGCAGTGTTCATGCTCGCCTCGACCGGAACCGCATTGGTGATGAATTTTCAGGCGTTCCTCAGCCAGTATCGCCTCGCGGTGGATCAGCTCAGGTCCGGGGCACCGATGCTGGTGAACATGGCGGTGGCACTGGTGCTGCTCGGGCTGGGATTGCTGGTGGTGGCCGAAGCGCTGAGGGTGTGGGTTCGAAGTCGAAGTCCCGTGCCGGTGCGGAGCTGATCATGCGGAAAAGGCTGTGAAAAACTGTGGCATCGGTTCGCACTCTGCACCGCAAACGGTTATGCTGCCCGACTCCGGTAACGGGCCGGAAATGAGAGCGAAGAAAGGATCAGATTATGAAGACGTGGACGACGGCAGGGTTGGCACTGCTGCTGGCGATCGGCTGCCAGAATGAATCCGTGAAGGTCACCAAGGCGCCCGAGCAGCTTCGGGAAGAGCGCACGGAAACCATCGTGGCCACCGTGAAGGCGATTGACCACCAGACGCGCGATGTGACCCTGCAGACTCCCGACGGTCAGGATGTCAGCGTGCGCGCCAGCGAGCTGGTGCGGAATCTCGATCAGGTGAAAGTGGGTGACAAGGTGAAGGTGACTCACTATCAGTCCAAGGCGATTCGGCTGCGTCAGCCCGGCGACACGGCCACCGAAACTGAACTGATGACGGACCGTGCCCCGGAGGGCGAGAAACCCGCCGCTTTTGCCCGGGAATCCAAGACTGTCGTGGCGCGGATTCTGAAGATCGACCGCGCAGCGCCATCGGTTACCGTCAAGACGAACGAAGGCAAGACCATCACGGCGACAGTCTCGGATCGGAAGAATCTGGACAAGGTCAAGGTGGGGGACGAGCTGACGATCACCTACGTCGAAGGCTACGCCATCGCGGTGGAGGGGGCTGAGTAACCTCAGGGAGGACGACGACGAAACCGTGACTTGGGTCGTCCCCCGAAGGAGCCTGTCGGGCGACCGGCTTGTGCGCGTCAAGCTCGAACACGCTGGCCCTGAAACATATGGAGAAAATTCGATATTTTGCGCAGGTGGCCTCAGAGCCCTTGGAATCGATTTTTCCGCGCCGATGGGTCCAGACATTACCCTAACGAGCGAAATGCGTCATAACGCGTCTGGATAGCTGTTTGTAAGCCCTTGTCAATCAACGAGTTAGCTGTGCAAACGGATTGCAATTCTGCGCAAAACCGACACGGGTCCTCCGGATTCTCTCCAGACTGAGCCTCCTCCGGGGCTTCAGGTGGTCTCTTCCGGGTCGGCTGAAAGGTAACGCAGGTCCTGCTCGGACAGCTTGATGTTCGCCGCACGCATCACCCCCTCAGCCTGACTGGCGCTGCGCGCGCCGACGATCGCGCCCGTGACCGCCGGATTGGCCAGCACCCACGCGATCGCCACCTCTCCCGGCGCACGCCCCAGACGTGCGGCAACTGCCTTCACCTTCTCGGCAATCGCCAGATTCCTCGAAAGCCTCGGCTCCTGGAAGCTGATGGCCCGCGTTCGACGGAAATCGGTCTCCGGCAGGCTGGCAAGACGCTGGCGCGTCATCGTTCCGGTCAGCAGACCACTGCCCATCGGAGAGTAAGCGATCACTCCGATCCCCTGCTTCCGGCAAAACGGCAGGATTTCCGGTTCGGCTTCCCGTCGGATCAGCGAGTAAGGCGGTTGCAGGGAGGTGATCGGCGCGATTTTCATCGCCGCCTGCATCTGCGGCACATTGAAGTTGCTCACCCCGATCCATCGCACCTTCCCCTGCTGCTGAAGCCTGGCCAGAGCTGACCACCCCTCCTCG
>JAVQWE010000334.1:0-3811 GCA_033579175.1 Phycisphaerales bacterium
TTGGCGTGGACGGAGGGCGGCTCGAGGCGGCTGTACTTATCCACCAGGCCGCGCCGCACCAGCGCCTCGGCGGCGGAGCGGCACCGCGTCCCCGCCCCCCCCCCGGCGAGCCGGCGCCCCCGGCGCGGCTGGCCGTCTTCTACCGTGACAAGGTTGTGCCAGCCCTTCAGGAGAAGTTCGGCTTGAAGAACCGGCTGGCGGTTCCGCGGCTGGAGAAGATCGTCATTTCGATGGGTCTGGGCAAAGCGGTGACCAGCGGCGAGAAGGCCAAGCTGGATCAGGCGGAGAAAGAACTGGCGGTGATCGCCGGGCAGCGTCCGGTGCGGTGCAAGGCGCGCAAGAGCGTCGCGAACTTCAAGGTTCGCGAAGGCATGGAGACAGGCCTGAAGGTTACGCTGCGCGGGGCGCGGATGTATGAGTTTCTTGACCGGATGATCACCCTGGCGTTCCCCCGGGTGAAGGACTTCCGCGGGGTGAGCCTCCACGGCTTTGACCGGTGGGGAAACTACAATTTCGGCTTCACGGAGCAGACAGTGTTTCCGGAAGTGGAAGGGGCCTCGGTCACGTTCCAGCAGGGCATGAACATCACGCTGGTGACGACGGCCAGGAACCCCGAACAGGGCCGCGAGCTGCTGAAGCAGTTCGGGTTCCCGTTCGCAACGGACGAGAAAGACAGGAAGTAGCGGCAGGAGGTTGCGGGTGTTCCCGGAGCGGCTCCGCTCCGGCTCGCATCGCCGCGATTGTGACTGGATTGACGCATGGCAACCAAAGCCTGGATCAGCAAACAGAAGCGCCGCGAGGCGCTGTGCCGCAAGTATGCCGAGACGCGCCGCAAGCTGAAGAAGGAGCGCAACTATGCTGCACTGGCAAAGCTGCCGCGAGACAGCTCTCCCACGCGCAGCCGCAATCGCTGCGAGCTGACCGGTCGCAGCCGCGGAGTACTCCGGAAATTCAAAATCTGCCGGATCATGCTCCGGGAACTGGCGCTGTCGGGCAAGATTCCGGGACTGAAGAAAGCGAGCTGGTGAGCAGACGCCAGACACTGCAGGTCGGCCGTCGATGCCGCACGGCGTCGCCGGTCGGAGCGAGGTATCAGAACAGCGGTTGGAAACTGGAACTTCGGCAATGAACAATCAAGATCCCATCGCGGACATGCTGACGCGGATTCGCAACGCCAACCGGGTTGGCCGGCGGATCGTGCAGATCCCCCGTAGCAAAATCTGCACGGGGATTGCACAAGTGCTGCGGGATGAAGGTTACATCGAAGGCTTTGATCTGGTGGATGACAAGCGCCAGGGGCTGATACGCATCACCTTGAAGTATTCGGTGAACGGTGAGCGGGTGATTCATGCGATCGATCGCGCCAGTAAACCGGGAAGGCGCGTGTATCGGGGGGTGAAAGAGCTGCCGCGTGTGCTGAACGGGATGGGAATTGCCGTAGTCAGCACCAGCAAGGGTGTCATGAGCGATCGCAAAGCGCGGGAGCACAACGTCGGCGGCGAGCTGCTGTGCACGGTGAGTTGACGGGCGGCAGGTTCTACGGCTCCGACGGCAGTGCCGCGGGCGACGAGAAGGTGCAGCATGAGCAGGATAGGCAAAAAACCGGTTCCGATCGGCAAGGCGAAAGTGACGATCAGCGGTCAGAACGTCAGCGTGCAGGGTCCGAAGGGGACGCTGCAACTGGCTGTGCATCCGACCATCCGGGTGGAGCTGAAGGGCACGGAGCTGTGGGTGTCGCGTCCTGATGATGAGCGGCAGAGCAAGGCGCTGCACGGTCTGACCCGCGCGCTGCTGGCCAACATGGTCGAGGGCGTGACCAACGGCTATCGGAAGACGCTGGAGCTTCGCGGCGTGGGTTACCGTGCCGAAATGAAAGGCACGAAACTGGCTCTCTCCGTCGGGTTTGCCAATCAGATTCAGGTGCCGGTTCCGCAGGGTTTAAGTGTCAAGGTAGAGCCGGGTCAGGGGGAGGTGACCGGTCGAATCGTCATCGAGGGCCCAGACAAGCAGGCGGTGGGGAACTTCGCTGCCGAAGTGCGTAAGATTCGCAAGCCCGAGCCTTACAAGGGCAAGGGCATCCGTTACGAAGGTGAGCAGGTGAAGATCAAGCCCGGCAAGGCGTTTGCCGGTGCGGGAGCCAAATAACAGGAGCGCGCAGCGCGGTCCGGCGCGGCGGTGGAAAGTTCCATCGGCGGCCGGACGCGGTTGCCAGCCGAAGCTATGGCAGACAAGAATCAGGAAAAGACGCGGCGTCTGTTGCGGCGGCGGCACCACATTCGAGCCAGGCTCAGTGGCACGCCAGAGCGTCCGCGGCTTGCCGTATTCCGCAGTGACAAACACATTTACGCCCAGATTATCGACGATACCGTCGGGCGAACCCTCGCTTCTGCCTGCAGTCTGCAGAAGGACGTTCGAGGTGATCTGAAAAACGGGGGAAATATCGCGGCGGCGAAGCGGGTCGGAAAGGCCATTGCAGAGCGTGCCCGGTCTGTCGGAATTCAGAAGGTGGCGTTCGATCGAGGCGGTCGTCGGTATCACGGGCGGGTAAAGGCTTTGGCTGAAGCGGCACGGGAGGGCGGGCTTCAGTTCTGATCGGAAAAGGGCCAGAGACAGCAGAGTGCAGCATGACAGAGCAGAATCCGATTGCGGAAGATCAATCAGCCACGGAGCGTTCGGCGGCGGCACCGGTCGAGACGGCTGTGGCCGAAGTTCCCGGCGAGGCTGCCGGAGCCGCCGACGAAGCCGCGCAACAGCGCGGGGCGCGTGGCGCCGTGGTGGGTCGGGGTCGCACCGGCGCACGGGGTCGCGCCGGCGGACGACGGGACGACCGCGGTGACGAAAGCGGCATCGAATCGGCGTTGGTGCGGGTGTACCGGTGTGCCAAGGTCGTTAAAGGCGGGCGGACCTTCAGCTTCGGCGCGCTGGTGGTAGCCGGCGACCGTCGGGGGAACGTCGGGATCGGCTACGGCAAGGCCAACGAAGTTCCCAACGCCGTGGAGAAGGCGACGAAGGATGCCCGCAAGTCGATGATTCGCGTGAACCTGAAGGGAACGACGATCCCGCACCGCGTGGAGGGTCGCAGCGGCGCCAGCAAGGTTGTTCTGGTGCCGGCTCGCCCCGGGACGGGAGTTACGGCCGGCAAGAGCGTGCGCCCCTGCTGCGAGCTGGCAGGCATCACCGACATCCTCACCAAGGCCTATGGCTCGACCAGTCCGAAGAATCTGGTCAAGGCCACGATGGATGCCCTGCGGAAGCTTCAGGTGCGTGAGCAGGTCGAACAGAGCCGTGGTGTGCCGCTCCCGCAGAGCGCCGGAGAACTGACGACCGTGTGACCGGCCGTCGGATGATGCGGGTCGGGGGAGCCATCGGCAGCTTCCCGGCCCGCGACATGTGAAAGCAGACTTGCTGACAGAAATCCCATGAGCATGCAGCACATCATCACGTCGGCCGTGAGACCCCACAAGCGATCGCAGCGGAAGGGTCGCGGCGATTCCAGCGGTCGGGGTAAGACTTGCGGTCGGGGAGGCAAGGGCGCCAGCGCGCGTCAGGGCAAGTACATCCGGCGCGGATACGAAGGCGGCCAGACGGAGGTTTACCGTCGGTTCCCCAAGCGCGGCTTCAGCAATTTCCAGTTTGCACGGAAGTTTCACGTTGTGAACCTTTCGGACCTGGAACGATTTGAAAGCGGTTCGACGGTGGATCAATCCGCTCTGATCGAAGCCGGGCTGGTGCCTGACGATCGTCTGCCGGTCAAGATCCTCGGCGATGGCTCGTTGACGCGGAAGTTGACGGTAGTGGCAGGATGGTACAG
>JAVQWE010000335.1:0-3775 GCA_033579175.1 Phycisphaerales bacterium
TTCGGTCCGGCCGGTCAGCAGGTCTTGTGTGGCCTGGCTTGCATCCTGCTGCAGGCGTGCGACTTCCTCGATCGTGTTCTTGAGAATGTCCGCGAACGATGCCCCTGCCGCCGGTTTGGCTGGAGCGGATGCGTTCCCAGCGACGGCAGAGGGGGATAACCCGGGTTGAATGCGGTCCAGCATGATCAATTACCGCCGGCCTGCGGAGCCGGCGTACCTCAGGCAATCAGCCGCAGCGACGAATTCAACATCGCCTTGGTGGTTTCCATCATCGTGACACTGGCTTCATAAGCCCGACTGGCCTCCATCATGTTCACCATTTCCATGGCCAGGTCGATATTGGGATACTTCACGTAACCGGCCTCGTCCGCGTCGGGGTGTCCCGGTTCATAGACCGAGCGGAAGGGAGAGGGATCCGCCACGATCTGAGCGACGCGAACGCCCGGGCTGCCGGCGGCGTCGGCCTGTGGCGCCAGCAGTGCCATGCGCCGTCGAAATGGCTCGATTCTGCCGTCGGCGCTGCGTGTAACCGAGATGTTGGCCACGTTGCTGGCGATCGTGTCCATGCGCGTCCGGTGCGCCGCCAGTGCCGAAGCTCCGATGTCCAACGACGTGAACATGACTCTCGATGCTCCCTTTTCGTTGCCTGCGGGGGGGATTCACATTCCCCGACACGCTCCACGCTGCTTTGGGACCTACCCGATGCGCTCGCGCAGCGCCGACTCAATCGAACCGAACTGCTTGCGAAGAATCTCCACGACCAGGTTATGCAGAAGCGCATTTTTTGCGCTGTCGGTGACGAGCTGCTCAATCGAACGATTATTCCGGTCGTGGAACAGCAATCCGCCGCGATCGATCGTTTCCGTCCAGATGTCATCAAAACCCACGGTTCCCGGCGGCGATTCCCGCCGAAGCTGCACCCGATCGCGCAACATCTGCTGAAAACCCGCAACATCCAGGTCTTTGTTGCGGTAACCCGGTGTCGAAACATTCGCGATGTTTTCTGCAAGCAGCTTATGCCTGGCGGCGGCAAAACGCATCACCTGCGCCGCCAACGGGCCGTTTCCCTGATTGAGAAGCCGCTCAATCAACATCGATGATTGCTCCTGAATCAAATTTCATGCCAGAACGCCGGTCTTCCCGTGTCTGTTTGGAACCTGCACCACGACTTTTCACCCTTCGACCTTCAAGACACGGGGCCGGCGCCTGCCGAAGCGCAGATTCTGCGCCCTGTCACGCAATTCATGCGTCTGACTCCACCAACTCACCTTCTTCCCGCCATTTCTTGAGCTTCATCCCCAGGGTTCGGACGCCAATCCCCAGAGCCGATGCGGTCTTGATCCGATGCCCCCGGAACTGCTGGAGGGTGGTGAGAATGACGCGCTTCTCGATATCCGCCAGGGGCTTGCCGGCCAGTGCTTCTACGTTGAGCTGCCCGTTGTCCGTCGGTCGCAGCCACGGCGCAATTGTGCTGGCGCGGACAACTCCCGCCTCCGACTCCAGCACGTTGGCTCTTTCAATGATGTTCTGCAACTCGCGCACGTTGCCGGGCCAGTGATATTGCTGCAGCAGTCGCAATGCCTCCGGTTCGATATGCCGGGTTGCAGCGCTTTCGCGCCTGGCACAGCGATGCAGGAAGTGGCGGGCCAGTTCGGGTACGTCCTCCAGGCGCTGTCGCAGCGGCGGAATCTCCAGCGGAACCACATTCAGCCGGTAAAACAGGTCCTGCCGGAATCTGCCTTCCGCGACACAGGCCTCCAGATTGCGATTGCTCGTGGCGATCACCCGGACATCCACCTGCTGAGTGACCGAGCTGCCGACGCGCTCGAAGGCGTTCTCCTGCAGGACCCGAAGCAGCTTCGCCTGAAGCCCGGGAGCGATCTCACTGATTTCATCCAGCAGCAACGTGCCCCCGTCGGCCAGCTCGAACCTGCCCCGACGAAGCTTGTCGGCTCCTGTGAATGCGCCCTTCTCATGCCCGAACAGCTCACTTTCCAGCAGATTCTCACTCAAGGCGGCGCAATTGACGGCCAGAAACGGGCGATCGCGACGGTCGGAGGCGTAATGAATCGCTCGCGCGACAACCTCCTTGCCCGTCCCGCTTTCCCCGCGGATCAGTACCGTTGCAGGTCGCGGCGCCACGAGCTCAATCGTCCGCCGGATCGACTGCATCACCTGCGAAGAGCCGATCAGCGGCAGCGGGCCCGCAGGTTCCACCATGGTGCGCAGCGCGGCGTTCTCCAGCTTCAGCCGGCTGTGTTCCAGCGTACGTTCCACCAGCAACTTGATCTCGTCCGCTTCGAAGGGCTTCTGAATGTAGTCGTATGCCCCCGATTTCATGGCCTCGACCGCCGTCTGAACGGTTGCGAACGCGGTCATGACGATCACGGGCATGTCCGGACGGAGCTTGCGGGCCTCCGCCAGCAGTTCCAGCCCCCCCACTTTGGGCATCTTCAGGTCGGTGATCAGCAGATCAAAGCGCTGCCCGGATTGCAGGCGATCCAGCGCCGCGCCGCCGTCGCCGGCGGCGATAATCTCATGCCCCTCGCGCGCCAGGATGCCGGCCAGCGAATCCCTCATCATCTCCTGATCGTCGGCAATCAGTATCCTTGCCATGGCTGCACTCCATTGCCCTCCGCCGGTTGTCGCGAAACTCACTGGTCAGCACCGGCCTCCACGACCGGCCGTGCCCGACCGCCCGGGCTTCAAATCCTTATCTCAAACCTCGCCCCGCCGCCGTCGATGTTGGATGCAGAAACCGTGCCGTCGTGTGCTTCGACGATGCGATGGACAATCGCCAGTCCCAGACCGGTGCCCGATTCCTTCGTGGTGAAGAACGGGTTGAAAATCCGGTCAAGGGCGTCGGCAGCGATTCCCGGCCCGCGATCGATCACTTCAAGGGAGAATTGGCGTGCCGCGCGGTCATCGGTCGCCCCGGCATAACGAACCAGCACTTCCCCGCCGCCGGGCTGGGCTTCAATTGCGTTTAACAGCAGGTTCAGAAGTGCCTGCCCCAGCAGGCAAGCATCCACTTCTACCGGCAACTGCAACGGCCCCTCAGCCCGCAGCATCACCCCGGTTTTGCTGGCACGAGCCTCGGCCAGTTCCAGAGTATCCGCGATCACCTGAGCCAGATCGCACCGACGCGGAACGGCCCGCATCTCCCGGGTGAACTGCAGCACCTGACTCACCAGTTCTTCCAGCCGTCTGACTCCGCGCGTAATCTTTTCCACAAGCTGCTGCGATTCAGGCCGATCCTGAAGATCCTCGCGGAGCATGCCCGCGTACAACTGAATCGCGCCCAGCGGATTGCGGATTTCATGGGCCAGACCCGCGGCCATTTCGCCCAGCGCTGCCAGCCGATTGCGTCGCTCGAGCTGCCGGTTTTTCTCGCTGAGTTCCTTGCGGAGTCTGGCCACCTGAGCCTTCAGCTGCTCATGAGAGACCTGCAGCCGCTCCGTCAGCTCGCTGTAAGCCATGATGACCCGTGCCAGCTCCTCGATACGCTGGTTGCGGTCCTCGGCAACGGACTGAATCGTCTCACTCATCGCGAAACATCCACGTTTGCTTCTCGAGCCGGGGCTCCGACGGCCGCGTAAGCGCGCCCCACCGCTCGCGAGGCGGTGGCCCGCCCGATCTGCCGGCCGATGCTCGATTTACGCTGTTCGAGCATCAGCGCGTCCTCGCGGTCGGCCTGGAGGATGCGATCCAGCAGCGACCGAATCTCGGTCATCATCGATTCCACGTGCTTTCGCACCGGGTCGGACAAACCTCC
>JAVQWE010000336.1:0-3758 GCA_033579175.1 Phycisphaerales bacterium
AGCCGCGCGTCACGTCGTGCCGCATCGTCCGGACCCCCAGTTCAACGGCGGCATCGACCTGACGGAAGAGCTCCCGGATTGCCCGCCGCTGCTGCTCAGAAGGCACCAGCAACTCAGCTGCCACACAATATCCGACGATTTGCAACCCCGACCGCGCCGCGGCCCGCGCCAGCACCCGCGCCCGCCGAAGGGGATCCGAATTCGGTTGCAGCGGGTCGAGACCGGCAAACTCCACCCCCGCGACCCCGAAATCCGCGATCTGACGAACGGCATCCTCCGGCGAACGACGGTTCTCCCGCATCCAGCGCCACAGGGAATAGGTGGAAATGGCCAGTTGCATGCGGCTTCGCTCGTGCGGGCCTTGCCGGCGGCGGGGCTTCCGGACCGGACGGCCTCTTGCGGCTCTGAGCGGATCCAGCGCAAATCCTGCGCGACCCCCGCGGGGGACAGGCACGATTATTTGCCGATTTCCACCCGCTCGTAGCGGAGAAGCTCGACTCCAGCCTGTTTCAGCATCGCGCCGACCGTTCCCTTGAACGCCTGAGGATTGAAGAATTCCTGATCCAGAAGCACGCGTTCGGCAAAGAAACTGTTGAGCTTCCCTTCGGCGATCTTTTCGGCGATCTGCTGGGGCTTGCCGGTGGCTTTGGCCGCCTCAACCGCAAGTTCGCGTTCCCGGGCCACCAGATCGGCCGGGATGGCGTCGCGCGTCAGGCCCAGAGGTCTGGCGAAGCTGATGTGCCCTCCGAGGCTGCGGATCAGCTCTTCATCGGCTTTGCCGCGCAGCGCCATCAGGACGCCGATTTTGCTGGTGATCGGGTAGACATACGCGCCGGTCACCCCTTCGGGATTCTGCAGGGTGACCACCTTACCGAGCTTCACGTTTTCTCCGGTGGTTTGTGCCATCGAGGTGATGTCCCCTTGAATCTCGGCGTCCTGTTCGAGGCTGGCGGAGGGATTGTCCAGAAGCTTCGCGACGGCCTTGGCCAGAAGCTGCGTCATGGGCTCGCTGCGCGCCGTGAAATCGGTGTTGCAGAGGATGGCGACGGCAGCGGCGGTCTTGCGATCGCCGGAGACACCGGCATGAACACGACCCTCACCGCTGACGCGCTCGGTGATGCTGGATTTCACCCCACGCTTGCGAAACTCGTCGATGGCCTTCTGAATGTCGCCGGCGGTCTCCTGGAGCATCTTCTTGCATTCCATCATGCCTTGGCCGGTCCTGGCACGGAGTTCGTTCACCATCGCTGCGGTAATCTGCACGGACATTTTTCATCTCCTGCAAAACGGTAATTCCTGGAAACTGCCGGAAACGTTACACCGGTCGGCAACCCAACCACTTTCGGAGAGCTGCCTCTCAGCAACGCCAGTCCAGACATCCCCCCCGGGGGGCTCAGGGCCATCCTGTGGGAGGCTCTGGCGGTTCATGCCGGCAGGCTCGTGGCCGAAGGGCAGAGGTTCAGGCGGTTGCGGCGGCGACGGTCTCGGCCGGAGGCGACTCCATCGGCGCGGTGCCGTTTTCGGCGGCCGGCGCCTCGCGCGGCTCATCGGTAGACCGGAACTGAGCGCGGCTGCTTCGACGGCGCGGCTGAGCAGACGGTTCGTCGCCTTTGGCTTCGGCAATGGCGCGGGCAGATTTGCCTTCGATCACCGCGTCGGCCAGCTCGCGAACGATCAGTTCGATGGCCCGCATGGCATCGTCATTGCCGGGGATGGGCAGATCGATCAGGTCCGGGTCGCTGTCAGTGTCGATCAGGGCGACCGTCGTCACCCCGAGCTTGCGAGCTTCCTTAACGGCGATGTGCTCACGCCGGGTGTCGACGATAAACATCAGTCCGGGCATGCGATCCATCCTGCGGATGCCCTCGAGATTGGTCTTGATCTTGTCCTTCTCCCGGGCGAGCGTGGATTTCATTTTCTTGGAGTAGTTCTCGATCGCGCCGGTCTCCCAGAGCTTTTCCAGTTCTTCCAGACGGTTCAGCCGCTGCCGGATCGTCCGGAAGTTGGTGAGCGTGCCCCCCAGCCACCGTTCGGCGACATAATGCATGCCGCAGCGGATGGCTTCTTCCTGAATGGCGTGGCGTGCCTGTCGCTTGGTCCCGACGAACAGCACATCCTTCCCCGAAGCCACAGTGCTGGTGATCAGCTTCTTGGCGCGCAGCAGACCTTTGATGGTTTCCCGCACGTCGATGATGTGGATGTTGTTCCGCTTGCCATGAATGTAGGGCTGCATCTTCGGATTCCAGCGGCTCACCCGGTGTCCGAAGTGCACCCCCGCATCGACCAGAGCCTTGACCAGTTCCGCCTGCGACAACGCCATGACAGTCCTTTCAACGACCGCAACCGGGTCGGCAGCCCGAGCGACTGCGCAACCGGCCAGGACGGCGGCATCGCCTTGAGGCTTGAAATCGAAAAGAAAATGTAAAAACCGACCCGCGGCGCAATCTCCCCGCCCGTTCGCCCGCCACGGGACGACTCCTGACAAGTCGAACCGGGGAGGATATTCGACCGGGGGACTGCTTGCAAGCTGCATTTGGCCGATTTCGGAGCCTTGCCGAACCGTCGACAGGGCGGCTTACAAGCCCTGCCCTTGAGACTCTGGAGGAATTCCGGGGGTCAATCCCGCTCGTCGCGCCGTGGCCCCCCGCGCCCGCGTCCCTGACCGCCTCGACCCCCGGCAAACGCCCCGGGGCGTCGCTGCCCCCGTTCGGGCCGGGAGGGGCGCTCCGGACCCCGATGGGGGCGATCGCCACCCCCATGACGCGGCTCGCGGGGTGGATCGGACTGGCCCAGCTCCTGCATGGCCGCCTTTCGGCTGAGCTTGATACGCCCCGTGTCGTCGATGAGGATGACCTTGACGGGGATTTCCTCTCCAATCTTTACCACGTCTTCCACCCGTTCCACGTACTGATCCGACAGCTCGCTGACGTGGCAGAGCCCGTCGGTCTCCGGGGCGATCTCCACAAACGCCCCGAACTCCTTGATCGACACCACTTTGCCGGTGTAGATCTTGCCCACCTTCACTTCGGCCGTCATGGCTTCGATGATGTCGCGGGCTTTTTCGGCGCCGGCGGCGTCGGTGGAGGAGATGTAGACGGTGCCGTCGTCCTCGATGTCGATGGTGGTTCGGGTGCTTTCCTGAAGGGATTTGATGTTCTTGCCGCCCGGGCCGATGATCTTGCCGATCTTCTCCGGGTCGATCCGGATGGTGATCAGTCGTGGCGCCCAGGGGCTGATGTTGGGGCGCGGTGCGCTGATGGTCTGCCGCATGATCTCAAGGATCTTCAGGCGCGCTTCCCGCGCCCGGTGCAGCGTCTTGCGAATGATGGCATGATCCAGCCCCTCGATCTTGATGTCGAGCTGAATGGCCGTGATGCCCTTTTCGGTGCCGACGACTTTGAAATCCATGTCGCCGAAGTGATCTTCCTCCCCGATAATGTCGGTCAGCAGCTCCTGCCGGCCGTTTTCCTGTACCAGACCGATCGAGATTCCTGCCACCATGTCGGTGATGGGTACGCCGGCATCCATCAGCGCCAGGCATCCTCCGCAGGCGCTGGCCATGGAGGAAGAACCGTTGGATTCGAGGATGTCGCTGATCACCCGGACTGTGTAAGGGAACTGATCCACTGTGGGCAGGACCGCCAGCAGGGCCTTTTCTGCCAGCGCACCATGACCGATTTCCCGTCGCCCTGGCCCGCGGATGGGCCGCACTTCACCCACCGAAAAGCTGGGGAAGTAATAGTGCAGCATGAATTTCT
>JAVQWE010000337.1:0-3758 GCA_033579175.1 Phycisphaerales bacterium
GATGCGGCCCGATCCCCGGCGGGCGCGGGCCTGGCCCGGCTCCGTGCGGCGGCATCCGCACCCAGTTGATCTCCGAAAACGCCCGCAGCAGTTCCTGCTTGACCTGAGGTGTGGGACGACCGGCGTCGATCATCCCCGGTACGTCGGCCGCCAGACCCAATGCCACGACCGACCCTGCGAACAGAAACAACGCCGACAGCGCACTGGCCACCCCGCCTCCGGCGCGCCGCGCAAGCGTGCGCGCGCCGGGACCCAGCTCCGAGGCAGACCGTGCCAGATCGCTCATCCACCCCTTTGCCCGCGCGCGGGCGGCCGCGAGCTTCGCGCTGCTGAGCTGCTCATCCTCCCATCGCAGAAGTCTTCGGCCTTCCGAGTCGGTGAAGGTGCCCAGGCTGATCCGGATCAGGTCGATGAGCGTTCCGATGTAGAACAGCCCGCCGGTCAGCAGATACAGGATGCCCGTGCCGATCTTCCCCACGTAAAAGCGGTGCAATCCGGCGATGGGCACGATCCCCAGTGCCGCCAGCATCAGTGCCCACAAGCGCTTTCGCGGCGAAACGCCCGGCTCTGCGGTCGAAGCGGCAGCCGCCGGGGTCGCAGGGCTGTGCGTTGCCGCAGAAGTATCCCCATCGAACCATCGCGCCGGGATGAATGTCACCAGGGTCAGCACCAGGGCTGCCAGAACGATCAGCCCGACCAGCAGCAAGTGGACGGGTGGGCCGGGGTTCGTCTTTGCCAGAACGATGCCACTGCACACGATCGTCAGAACACAGACCAGCCGGATTGCCGGCCGAAATGCATGCCGCCACCACCCGCGAAAGTGCTTACGGAAGGCCTGCAGGAAAGCAAAAGAGCCGGCAATTAACGCCGAGACGCCCAGGCACAACGTCGCCACGGCGCCCGGGCTCACCCCCACCTGCGGAATCGGCTCCCCGAGGGCATTCACCTGCTGACGGACGACGGCAGGCATCTGCTCGGCTGCCACGAGCAAGGTGATGCCGACCGCCGTCAGGACTGCGAACAGCCCCAGGAACACCACAGGCACGTGCCGAGGCACCTGCGGATATCGCGAGGCAGTGACGGCGGCGATGGCGGGCTGCACGGACGGGGAGGCGGGCTCGTCCCCGGATCGACCTGCCGGCCAGTTGCCCGCCGACTTTGCCACAGTGCTGCCGGCCGGGCTGTTGCGAACGATGGTGGGAGCCCGATCGGTGGTGATCCCCAGACCCCCGATCGTGTACCGCTCAACCGGCGGGCCGGGCTGGAGCGAGGGGTCCCACGGTGCCACGAACTGAATCGCCAGACAAATCGCCGCCAGCGAGCCCACCGCGATCAGAAACGGCCCTCCGAAGAACCAGCAGATTCCCCCGCCGATCGCGCACACGACAAACATGTGCCCGGCCTTGACCCGATGCAGTCGCGTGGGGCTGAGCCACAGACGCAGATCGGCCAGCAGCAGCGCCGCGGCGATCCCCGCCATTGTGGCTGCCGCAGGTGGGTTCAGCCCGTGGTTCCCGGCGAAAATCAGCAGCGGAAGCAGGTTGGCCGCCACCGCCACAGGACCCGCAATGCTCAACCGTTGCACCCACGCCGACTCCTGCTTCACCAGCGGGCCCAGCCATTGGACCACCAGCAACGCCACGGCAACGGCCCCTGCCGTCGAGGAAAGAGTGATCAGGCTGGGAACCAGCGGGTCAATTCCCTCGCGTCTCCAGCTTCCGAAAATACCTACGGTAACGGCGATGGCGACGGTTGTGGCTCCGGCGACCAGCAGACGGGCGGCCAGCGGAAGTCGGTCGCTCCCGCGATCGGCCCAGCCGTCGAGGGCAAGTCGGCTTTCCTCATCCTCGATATCCGCCTCCAGGTGCATGATTTCCCGGGAGACATCGCCGCTGCTCCCCTGCTCGACGGCCCGGTTCAGTCGCCGCAAGCGTGCCTGTTTGCCCAGGAGCGTGGCGCGTCGGTCGGAGGGTGACGTTGCAGTGGCTGTACCCGGCAGGCTGGAGGGCGAGAACGAGCCGCCGGCGCTTCCCGTGGCGCCTGCGGCACCGGCCAGCACTTTCGCCGCCACCTTTCCCGCCACCAGCGACAGGTCCGCCGCGGCGAATTCCCTCACCGATGACTGAATGTGCTCGGCGCCGAAGACGGCTTCCACCATCTCCTGCACGCTCTGGAACCGCTGGCTGGGGTCTTTGGCCATGGCCCGGCGAATGACCGTCCGGAAAGGTTCCTCAATGTTCGATACATCCGGCTCGGCCGACAGATGCTTCAGGAGCACTTCCGTGGGGCTGGACCCGACAAACGGCGGCGTGCCGGTGAGCATTTCATACAGCACGGCCCCGAGGGCATAGATGTCGATGGATCGGTCATACTTGCCGGCGCCGATCTCCGGCGCCATGTAGTGCACCGTGCCCACCGTGACCGTCTGACCCGAGTGCTGAGACGTGCTGATGGCCTTGGAAAGCCCGTAATCGCCGATCTTGACGTAACCGTTCTCGAAGAAAATGTTGCCGGGCTTCAGGTCGCGGTGAACGATGCCGCAGTCATGCAGATATTGCAGCCCCTTGGCGATCTCGCGCAGGAAGAACGCCGCTTTCTGCGGACCCAGCCCCGAAGGGTGCTCATCCAGCAATTGCCGCAGGTTCGGACCGGAGACATACTCCATGATCACGAACGGGCGACCCTGCTCGTTGTATTTCACATCGAAAATCGTGACCAGATACGGGCTTTTGAGGTTCATGCACTGCGTGATGCCACGCAGCTCGATCTGCTCGTAACCCAGAATGGCTTTCAAAGCCACTTCGCGCCCGGAATCGGAGACGGCGTAATACACCTCCCCGAAACCCCCGCGGCCGGCCGCCCGCTGAATCGTGTAGCCTTCGAGGGGACGGTCGCCGTGCTTGTACTGAAATGCCCACATCGTCGCGTTGCCCTCGGCCTGCAGGGATTCCACCGTCACCCGGTGCATTCGTTTCAAATGCCGGGATATTTCTTCAGACTCCAGCCACCTGATTGTAGCAGAATTCCCTTTGAAGGTCGGGATTTGTTCGTGTTCGGTCCCGTCCTGGCGATCGGTCAACCCCCGGGGGATGCTCTCTTGCCTACGACCCCGTTCGGGTGAGGTATGCCGTCAATGGCGGGCCAGCTGCCTGCTTGCCGGCAGCGCTGCGCCGGAGGGCCTCAATCGGCGCAACGGGGCTTCAAAAAATTCTGCGAAATCCGATGACGGTTTTCCTGCAGGAAATCAGTTGCTCGCCCGACGGCGCCGCGCGCCGCGGGGGCACAGGGCGCAGCGCGCCAGGAATTTCAGGAGCCGATCGCTCCCTGACGCACCCGGCAACCCCAGCCGTCGGGTGGTTGCTGGACGGGTCGTGGGAAGCCGGAACGTGTCGATCGTCCCGAGGGAATCGCTGGATGAGTGGCAGGTTCGGGAAAATTTCAGCAGCGAGGGTGTGGCGCTCCTGCCGGGATGCCCTGAGGCGGCTGCCCGGCCGCCGATTGTGCAGAATTGTGCGGATTTGTGCTGTTTCGCGAAATCATGGTGCGACGCACAAGCCACCGCACAACCCTGAATCGGTCAGGCCGACTCCTCCACCGCGCAGGTGGGTCGGGTCGTTCTGGCGGGTTTCCCCGAAACCAGGCAACCCCGAGTTTCCCAAACCATGCACGCCCCCCCGAGCGGTCCGTGACAACCCTGCCCCGCAGTAGTATCGCAGGGACCTGGAACACGCCAGGATAATAAGTTAAGCCAAAAACAT
>JAVQWE010000338.1:0-3741 GCA_033579175.1 Phycisphaerales bacterium
ATCAGGTAGCCCGTCCATCGGACCGAGAACGTATCCGGATCGATCTGCACACCCTGAGGTGCCAGAGACCCGTAATCGTAGTTGATCTGCGGATCGAGCCGCACGACGGCCGGCTGACCGAGGAAGGCGATGTTGTCGAAATATTCGCCTTTCAGACCGGTGCCGGCACTGACGGGGTTGACCGGATACGGCACCCACCCGCCGCCGTCGTTGGGGTTGGGAGTCGGATAATCGGGGGGAAGGGTTCCCCCGTTGCCGTCCACGATGTTGATCTGAGTGCTGGAGGGCGCGCCGGGGTCATATCCGGGACCGGCGAGAATGCGGAACTCGACGGTTTCCGGGTCTTCCGGGGTTGAATCCCCCAGGGGCGTGAAGGTCACATCGATGCCCAGTACGTTGGCCGGGATCGTCAGCGAACCGGTCTGCGGCACGGAGGTGGTGTAATCTGTGCCGAAGTCGGCCGTGCCGGTGATGGTGTAATTGAACGTCAGCGGCGCGGTCAGCGGACCGGTGCGAAGGATCGTGAAGGTGCCGGGATTGGCCGGGTTGGAGCCTTGAGGCTCGGCGGCTTCGTTGTCGGTCGGCAGGACATACACCTGCGTTCCCACGCCAGAACCGAGGTTAAACCCCTGCCGGATGAACGCGATGACCGGCGCCGTGGTGTAATTGGGGTTGTAATTGCTGCGGGACTGGTTTCGCGCGGCGTTGATGAAGGCATCGAAGGAATTGGCGCCTCCGAGGAAGGCGTTGTACGCCCCCAGCTCGCGGTTGGGGTCCAGATAGGTCCGGCGGAAAAAGAGCGAAGTGTTGTCCTCCAGATCCTGCCGGTATTGGGTGAGGTTGCGGAACGCCCCGCTGTAATAAAACGGCTGCGTACGCGGGGAATAATAGATGTTGTTTTCGTAATCGAAATTCTGGTTGGCCGGCACCGGTCCGCTGTGCACGAGCACGCCATGGAAGGTATCGTCGATCTGGAACTGATTCCGCTCGACGATCATGTTCAGGTTGGTGTCGTTCTTCATCCAGAAGGGGCGACGCCAGTTATAAACGATATTGTCGGTGACCGTCGCGCCGCTGAGGCTGTGCCACACCCGGATGCCGAACACGTTGTACGTGTAGCTGCTGCGATCGTGCGCGATGATGTTGTTGGTGATGACGGCGTTGCCGTTGTTTTCCACCACCTGAATTCCAAACCCCTGCGGAAAATCGGGCACATCGCCGTTTTCCAGAACGATGTTGTTGTCGATGATGGCGTTGCCCCAGGTTTCAATGCCAATGGCGTTTCGAGCCGTGACATTCCCGCTCACTACCCCCCCGCCGCGGGTGAGAATGCCCCGCAGGCTCGCCCGCGTGCTGATGTTGTTTCGAATCACAACATTGCGGGCGCCGTCGTTGATGTACATGTTGTGGTTGTAAACCGTCTTCTCTGCCCCGGGCACGCCTTCCTTCCACCCGTTGCGATCGAACACATTTTCCTCGATCAGCAGGCCGTTGGTGGTTCCCGAGGCATAGAGCCCCTGCGAGTGCCCGCTGGTTTTCTTCTGCCAGTTGTCCACAATCACGCTGCGCCGAACCGTGACGTTGCTCACACCCGGGTTGGGCGGCTCCATGCCGATGACAATGCCGTCCTTGAAGTTCGAGACCTTGACATCCTCGATGTAGAAATGGCTGCCCGTCCGCTGCAGGCGGATGCCGTATTTGTCTTCCGTCCCGTCGTGCGTGTTATCGATGAACTCGATCCCCTGAATCGCCAGATAGCGGATGGGGGTGGTCGTGCCCCCCGCAAGGGTAATGCCATCGGCGTCCAGGCCGTTGGTGCGGACGATCGGCCGGGGGCCGGTTCCATACGCCCCGATCAGCATCATTTCCTCGGGGCTGCGGCCCGAGCGCGTCCACGACCCGAAGACCTCATTAAATGTGTCCCCCCGCTTCAGCAGCAGCCAGTCGGGCCGGTTGTCGCGCATCATGCTCTTGGCCTTGGCCAGCGTGCGGAACGGCGCTGCCTGCGTGCCGGGGTTGTTGTCGTCTCCGCTGGAGCTGGAGACATACCAGATTTGCGTGTCGCTGCTGGGGCCGAAGGTGGTCCAGCCGTCGGGCCCGAGGGTGACCGAAAGCATCCGCCGGGACTCCAACGGGGCAAATTCAAACGCGGTGCGGCAAATTCTGGCAGATGCCCTTCGGGACGGGCCGGGGCCGGTGTGCCGTGGCTGACGGATCATCGGGGATACTCCAAGGGTGCAGTCAGACTTCCGGTGCGGTCACACTTCCGGGGCGTAGCTTCCACGCCCGCGGCTCAGCCAGAGGCGACAATTCGCCAAGGGGCTGAATCTACAACAACCTCCGATGCGCCGTCGGAAATGCCTGCCCGGATTCTCCCTAAACCTCAACCTGATAGAGACTTAGGAAAACCTTCTCCCTCCGACGGACGCACCGGCGTGGCGACAAGCGCTCTCCATCGCTGCCGTCCGCAGAATACTTTCGCCTGGTAAGACAGGCAAGAGAAAACCGGTGAGACGGTGAATTTAACAGAATCCTGCGGGTTCGGCGCGACGCGCCCGACCACCGTTGCCTTCGGGGTGTGTGGGCAGAGAGATCCCCATCCGTTGCGAAACCGCATCCCCCAACCGGCTGACCCCCGCCGGCGGTGGATCAGATCAAGTCGCTTTCCCGCTCAACGGGGCTGGCTCTGATGGTGGATGAGCACCGCTAAGTGCTTGCGCCCCCAGTGTTTAGCGGTTTCGTGATCGGGAAAATACACGTCCAGCCGATTCCCCTTGATCGCCCCCCCGCGGTCGATCACTTCCACCGGCTGACCCTCGTAATACCCCGGCACCGACACCACGCTTCCGAACGGCAGCAGGGACGTGTCGGCGGCGACGAATCGGCCGTGGTTGTAGCTCACCGGTTTTCCACTGGCCGTCAGCCCGCGCGCGTGAGGTCCACAGCAGCGGCGACACGGGCAGTATGCCGTCACTTCCATCATCACGACCCGCGGACCGGAAAGCTCGGCATGGGCCGGCTCGGGCAGGATCGACGCGTTGGCAACTTCGGGCTCTGCGGAAGTTGCCACGTCCGGTTCGTCCTGCGACAATCGATGGCGATCCGACCCCAGAATCCCCGCAAAACAGGCCCGACCTTCCTGATTTTTGCCCGACAGGACCACCCCCGCGCAGCCGATCAGCACAACCGGCCAGACCAACCAACCCAGCCATCGTGCACACTGAAGCTGAACGCCTGACGCCTCCATGCCGGCACCGGTGGGGAACGCAACGCCGCAAAAACTCACGTTTCGGCCGATCGGAAGCCGAAAACGATATGGGAATTTGTAGCCCGCCGACCCGACGCGGTCAAGCGGACGCTCTCACCCCACGTTCATTTCCTTCAAGGATTTACGGCAATTTTTGCGCCCCCCGGGGAAGACGTTTCCCGGCCTGTCCGGACAGGCGTGTCGGCCCGGCGCTTGTCACAGACGGGGACTGGTCCACCCGTTCGGAATCGAGGTTCTCTCCGACTGGGTGCCCCGCAAGCCTCCAAAGCCCCGCAACCCCCCGGAGCGCAGCCCTGAATTGCCGATAGCATGGGACGGCCGGTACCGGCAGGCACCCGCCGAGATCGTGGGATTCCCCCCGGGATCCGCAGGCGGGATGCCCCGGTGCCACCCCGTGGGCTCCCGAACCCCTTTGAGGTGACTTTTTCATAACCTTCCCCTCAGCCGGTGGGATGATCCTGCGGCCGGTGCCG
>JAVQWE010000339.1:0-3736 GCA_033579175.1 Phycisphaerales bacterium
TGCCGCTCGGAGGCTGGCTCAGCCGGCGTTGGTGCAGGTTGTTGCCCGCGACCCTGCGGGCGACGCAGAGCGTTGGATGCTCGGTGGCGAAGGCGATCTGCTGGTTCCATTTGACCTGCGCCCGGCCGACCTGATTCCCCCGGGCGATCCTGCCGCCGCGCCCCTATCGACCGGGTTGCAGGTGCAATTGCAGGTGTCATATGACCCCCGCTTCTGCGCCCCCGATTCCTCCGGTCGCTGCCCCCGCCCACCCACCCTCGCCGCGCCAACCACCTCTCCAAGCCCGGTTGAAGCCCGAATCGGCGTGGCATTGCTCGACGCCAATGAGGACCAACTCGTGCCGTCGCAGGTCTTTGATCAGGGCCGGCCCTTGCTCTTGCCCGATCCGGCAGGCTCCCGGCCGCTTCTGGTGTCGGCGGAGGCAAAGGCCTTGCCGGCCCCGGAGCGCTGGAAGCGGGTGTACGTGCTGATCAGCGGGAACACCATTGGGATGGAATATCGCTTCACCCCCGAATCGGTGAAGCTGCTGATCCCCTCCGCCCGCCCGGGACAGTCGCCTCGGATCATTCTGCCTGCAGCGAACATCCGGGAATGGGATTTCCGTGGTCGCTTCGGGCGCGTTGGTTATCAGGTTCGGGGCGGGAAGCCTGATTCGCAGCCGACGCACGTGGCGGTATTCTCCTTCTCCCGTGCCGCGTTCACCCCACAAAGTGAGAAAGTGCCCGTCGAATTCCGCGGGGATGTTGAGCGGTCGGGGGTCGACGACAGCAACGAACTTCCCACTCAACTGGAGCTGCGCGTTCGAAATCGCACCAACGGCCAGCTTAGCCCGCCGGCTGCGGTCGTGGTCGAGGCAAACCGGCCCACCTACCTCATGTTGCCGGCAGAATGCTTCGCGGCAGGCGAATTCGACATCCTCGCCCGTTGTACGACCCCCGGGCACTATCTGGGGGTGACGCGACTTTCCACCGCCGTCATTCAGGAGAACGAGGGGTTCCTCTCCAACCTTCTCAAAAGTCTGCTGATCATGTGGCTGATGGCGATCCTGGTGATTGCGGTTTCGGTTTTCTGCTCCACCTTCCTTTCCTGGCCGATCGCGATCGTGCTGACCCTGGTGATGCTGCTGTGCCGGTGGGGAGTCATTCAGCTGGGAGATGCCCTGCAGCCGGGCATCGGCAATCAGGTGGCAACCGATCTGGGTTTCCGCGACCCGGCGCCTTCGGCCGTCGTGAGCAAATCTGTCGAGGCTCTGGCAAAATTCCTCAATACGACTGCGGGAGTCTTGCCGGATATTTCGCAATTTGCCTCGATTGAGGATCTGGAGCGTGGTGTCGCCCTGCCGGCTCGGAAGGTGGGCAATTCGTTGCATGTTCTGGGGACTTTCGG
Organism: Phycisphaerales bacterium; assembly: GCA_033579175.1. Taxonomy (GTDB): domain Bacteria; phylum Planctomycetota; class Phycisphaerae; order Tepidisphaerales; family Tepidisphaeraceae; genus JAVQWE01. Next base: position 1,387 of record JAVQWE010000339.1, read on the forward strand.
TTTGCCGATCGTCGTTCTGGCGTATGTGATCCTCCGCAACAAGGAGGTGGCGCCATGAAGCGGGAGGGGTCGTCGCGTTCCGGCAGGGCGATCGCGGCCATCGTGCTGATCCTGGCGGTGGTTGCCTCGGTCATCGCGCGTCACGCGACGATGCAGCAGCGCCGCACCGCTACTGCGATCTCCCAGCGATCGCTTTCCTCCATGAACAGTTATGCCTTGGCGTTGCTGCTCGGCGGGCTGCGCGGGCCGCTGGTGATGTTTCTCTGGCCCAGCGCCGAAACTCAGAAATCCGAACGCAACCTGGAGGATTTTGACACCAAAATCGAGTGGATCCGCCTTCTGCAGGCCGAGTTCGACACCGTTCATATCTTCCAGATCTGGAACAAGGCCTACAACATCTCCGTGCAAATGGCGAACGTGGGCAACAAATACACCACGATCCTCGACGCCCTCGATTATGCCCACAAAGTGGATCGGGAGCGCCCGAACAACGTCAACATCATCTCCGCGATCGGCGGGATTTACTTCGACAAATTCGGAACTTCATCGGAAAAGGCGGTCTATCGTCGGCTGGTGCGGACGCAAACCCTCCCGCACGCCGTCGCCACACCGGAACAGCGCCGCGGGCCGGGTTGGCGGCGGACGCAGCTTGATCCCATGCTCGACGCCAACGGGAACGTGCTGGAAAAGTATCTGATCCCCGGTAGCATCCGACTCTCAGACCCGCGTCGGGGTCTTACCTACAATGGCAGCGAACTGGAGTATCTCCCCCGTTTTCAGCCATATCCCAACGGATTGTCGCCGTTTGCCCTTGCCTACAACTACTACAACCGGGCGAGAATGCTCCAGGAAGCCGGGAAACAACGTCACGCGCAGCTCAGTGAACTCGTGATCGACTCCCGGCCGGCTCTATCGCTGAAAAACTGGGCCGAAGAGGAGCTGATTTTCGCCCGCCGCGCGGAAATCGCCGCCGCGGGTCGTGAAGCGCCGGAAGATGACATGCTTCTGGACGGCCCCACCGCCGACCTCGCCGCTGATTTCACCTTCAAGACCGAAGCCTTACCGCAGGTGAAGGCAGCGCTGGCTGCTTACGATGCCGCGGTGAGGCTGGTTCCCGCGGCCCACACCGAGTATCAGCAGCACACCGACCGCTATCCCCAGAATCTCCGGACCTACGAACACCACCGCGACAGCCTGACCGCCACGGCGGCCATCGCAGCCGGCGACCGTGATTTCCTGGCGTCACTGATTGAGACCGATCCGGCGCGCAAGGCAGCCCTGCATGCTTCTGCCTCGGCGTCCTACAACGCCGCGATTGATGCCCACAACCGGTTGATCCTGCGGTATTTCATAACTCCTGAAATGGAGCCCTCCCTCTTTCCCCCCGGGACCACCCGCGAAAACCTGCAGAACGTCCCAAGGGACATCCAGATTGCTGCCGTGGCCAATATTCGACAACGCTTGAGCGCAGGGGAGTTCCCCGCGCAGGCCGAGGATGTGGGCGAATCCCTCAGGCCGATCGCGCGGGCTCAGGCACGGCTTGAAGCGATGAAAACGCTCGTCGCAGGAGTCAAGGCAGCAGCTCGATACTGATCCGCTCGTCCGCCGAATCGTCGTCGGAACTGTCCGTGCCGGCGCCACCATCCAGCAGATCGGCGCCTGCCCGGCCCAGGAGAGTGTCCTGCCCGGCGTCCCCGAAGAGTTTGTCGTTTCCTCCACCGCCGATCAGCAGATCGTCGCCGTCGCCGCCCCAGAGTCGATCGACCCCACCCCCGCCATCGAGTGCGTCATCGCCCCCGTTGCCATAGAGCCGGTCAGCGCCATCGCCGCCGAACGCCACGTCTCGACCTCCCGAACCATTGATCCGATCGTCGCCGGCCTGCCCCAGCAGCGTGTTGCGCCCTGCGCCGCCGGTCATGGTGTCGTTGCCGCTGCCTGCAATCAGGTGGTCGTTTCCGCTGCCCCCGTCCACGTAAAGTGGTGTGAACACGCTGGCATCCACAATCAGCATGTCATCGCCGCCGCCGGCCAGAACGTTGATCCGCTCGATTCCGGCGGCTTCGAATGCTTCCACGGCACCGTTGAGCTGAGCCAGCAGCGTAGCTCCCTCGCGCCGCAGGCTCATGCCGTCGCCACCCTCGGTCCCGGAAAACGTCAGGATGCCCCCTTCCAGCGTCGCAAAGGGATCGGGAGGGGTGATGGTGATCGTCCGACCGTACAGCCAGGCCTCATTTCCGGCAGAATCCCGCAGCTGCGCGGCCAAGGCGTATCGTCCGGCCCGCACGCCGGCGGCGCGGACGGGAATTACGGTGTCGGCCACGGCTCCCTGCACAGCAGAGGAACCGATCGG
>JAVQWE010000340.1:0-3731 GCA_033579175.1 Phycisphaerales bacterium
GGCCCGGCGCTCGTCACCGGGAAGGTAGAGGGCCGCCCACAGCCAGAGCAACCCCCCCACCAGCATCATGAGGCTCACCAGCACGAATCCGCTGGTCAGACCCGAGGAAGTCGCTGTCTTCTTCGCGTCAGCGATCCGGCCGATGATGGCAGGGCTGATCGCGTCTCCCAGGGCGTGAATGACGAAAATGTTGAGGGCGAACGCCGTCGCCCGGATTGAGGGATGCGTCACGTTCGCCAACGCCGTGTTGCTCGGGCCGGTGTTGAAAAAGAGGCAGAAGCACGCCGCGAACACCACCCCCCAGCAGGCCGGGAAGGGCGTCACCAGCATCAGCAGGAACAGGGGGAAGCCCACCAGCATGCCCGCGGCCGAGACGAGCATGTAACTTCCGGGCAATCTGGGTCGCAGCCGGTCTCCCAGCCAACCCCCCGCCAGCGTTGCCAGCAGTCCGGCTGTGGCAACGATGGCCCCGAAGATCATGTTGGAACGGGCCGGGTCCAGACCCCGATCCTGCACCAGATATCGTGGCATCCAGAAGGCGATCCCACCGATTGCGAAGGTCATGGCGGTCATCCCCAGGCAATTGAGCACGTAGGACCGAGTTCGAAGCAATCGAAGGTAGTCCCTCGGCCGGGGCTTGTGAGGTCTGGCCCCGTCGGTGATCAGCCGCCGCGGAGGCTCCGGCATCAGGAAGCACCAGATTCCCAGCAGAATCCCCGGCGGGACGGTCAGGAAAAAGGCCCAATGCCAGTTGGCGGCGAACAGCCCCCCGATGGTGTAGCCCAGCGCACTGCCCACGGGAATTGCGGCGTAGAACCACGCCAGAACCTTGCCGCGCGTTTCGATCGGATACAGATCGGCAATCAGCGTAGGTGCCACCGGCCCGTAGGCGGCTTCTCCCACCCCGATCAGGCACCGCATCAGCAGAAGGAAGCTGTAACCATATGCGAGTCCTGTCCCACCGCTGGCCAGGCTCCAGAGAATCACCCCCACGCCGATGATGATCCACCTTCGGAATCGGTCGGCGACGAACCCGAACACCGGAGACAGCAGCATGTACGAGATCAGGAACGCGAAGACCAGCCGGCCCATCTGTTCCATGCTGGCACCCAGCTCATCGGCGATGGGCTTTTCCAAGGCGGCAAGAATCTGGCGATCAATGTAATTGAACAGGTTGATGACCAGCAGCAGAACAAGTGCCGTGCGTGCCCGACCCAATGCAGAATGGGGGAGCGATACGGGTTCCGAGGGCATCGCCAGCGATCTTCCTGTCTCGCAAGACCCGGAGCAACCCAACCCAGAACCCATGGGAAAGCCCCCGGCCGCTGAAGGCGACCGGGGGCGTGGGTCTGCGGGAAGCTCTGGTCGCGGGAGCAGTCACTCCCACACGACTCTCAGGTAGGGTCCGACGATCTCCCGCCCTCCTAGCCTTGCAACAGCCGGAGGGCCGCCTGAGGGCTTGCATTGGCCTGCGCCAGGACACTGGCGGCGGCCTGTGCGAGAATCTGATTCCGCGTGAGGTTGGCGGTTTCCTCGGCGAAATCGGTGTCGCGAATGGCGCTTTCGGCGGCACTGGCGTTCTCCAGGGCCACACCCAGCGAATTGATCGTCGATCCGATGGTGAACCGCTGGAAGGCCCCCAGTCGGCCACGCAATTCGCTGACCTGTTTGATGGCCTTGTCCAGAATCTGCTGGGCGGTGACGAGGTTGTCGCTGTTGAGGTTGTTGGCCTGGCCACTGCCCAGACTCGCCAGATACCCCAGAGTATCACTTCCGAGGTTTCCGGTGCTGACCGAGCCGACACCGAGCGATTCCTTTTCGGCCTCGTTGACGCGTGCCCCCAGCGCAAAATTTGCGCCTCCCCCGGTCACCACGAAACTGGTTGACCCCGGCAGGTTAAACGCCGGATCGAGGTCGAATTCCAGGTCCAGACCGGACGTGCGATAGCTGATCGACCGGCCTGCCGCTTGCGCCTGAGCCCCGTTGATCGTCACCCCGGCATCTGTTCCGAAAGCCTTGCCACTTACGCCACCGGATACCACGAACGTCCCGGCCAGAGCTTTCACCGAAACGAACTTGGTGCTTCCGAACTCGGTGGCGTTGATGCGCAGGTCGGAGCCGCTCACCGCAGCGCTGACACCCGTGAAGTTCTTCACAGCGTTGATGGCCGTGGCAACGTCGGAGATGGACGTGCCCGACGCGAACGAAAGCTGCTGGGTGCCGAGGTTTCCGGCGATCTCGATCGTTGCTCCACCGGCGCCGATAGGCCCGCCGGAGTAGCTCACCGTTCCCACGGTGGCGCTGGCGGTCACCTGAACGACGACGTTCACCGTTGCACCCTCGGGAATTTTGGCCGCGTTGATGCGCACGTTGTCCAGGGCCGTGCTGGCCACGCCGCTGGTGGTGTAATCGAAGCTGCCATTCAGGAGTTTCTTGCCCTGAAAGGCGGTGGACTGCGCGATCCGGTTGATGGTGCTGAGGATCGAGTCCACCTGAAGCTGGTTGGCGTCGATTTCTTCCTGGCTCAGGCCGCCGGTGTTGGCGGTGGCACTCACCAGACTTTGCAGTTCGGTCAGGAGGCTGCTGATCTCAATCAGCCCGCCCTCGGCCGTGCCGACGATGTTGCTGGCTCGGCTGGCGTTATCGATGGCCTGGGCGATGCCCGCCTTCTCGGCACGCAGGTTTTCGCTGGCGATCAGGCCGGCGGGGTTGTCCTTACCGGTGTTGATCTTCAGACCGGTGCTGAGCCGCTCGAGGCTCAGATTCAGGTTGGCGTTGTTACGGGCGAGGACTCGCTGTGCGATCAGCGAACTTACGTTGGTGTTGATTCTGCTCATGGGGTCTCTCCGTGACTTCTCTTCTCCGGCGGGCGGATCTGCGGTCCGCACCGGCGGAATCAGTCCTTTGTTACGCTGCGGCGCTGCTGGGCAGGACTCAACCGCGGCAGCTGCCGGGCGAATGCATCGCCCGAACGCTGATTACATGATCTTTCTGATGTGCCGGCCTCCTTTCACGTAAGCCCGACCGATGCCGCAACATGGCAGCAAGCGGCCTCGTGGCTATCGACGGAGAGGTTGATCCGGCTTGAAGGCTGGCAGGAGCTTGCGACAGGACGACCCGGACAAGTGCAGACGGCATCGCCCGGTGCCGATGGCTGGCGTTTTGAGCGTGCCATTATCGGACAGTTGTTTCCCGGAACCAACGTGCCACCGGAAGTTACGGTTCTCGGACGAAATCAGCAGTCCCCGCAGTCCAAGGCGCTGGCAACCGGAGCCGGCGCCAGGCAGGCGCGCGAAAACCCCCGATCGACGCAATCGATCGGGGGTGAACCGGTTCCCGGGAGCGTTGGTTTCCCTTTAGCTATGCCTGCAGCAGCAGCAAAGCCGCCTGCGGACTGGAGTTGGCCTGAGCGAGCACGCTGGAGGCCGCCTGCGAGAGAATCTGATTGCGGGTGAGGTTCGCCGTTTCCGCCGCGAAATCCGTGTCGCGGATGGCGCTTTCGGCGGCCGAGGCGTTTTCCAGAGCAATGCCCAGCGAATTGATCGTCGAGCCCAGCTCAAACTTCTGGAACGCCCCCAGCCGTCCGCGCAACTGGCTGACCTGTTTGATGGCCGCATCCACCACCGCCTGAGCGGTGGCGAGATTGTTGCCAGTGAGGGAGTTGGCTCCACCGCTGGCAAGGCTGGAGAGGAACCCTTTGGCGGTGCTGCCGAGGTTTCCTGTAGTCAGAG
>JAVQWE010000341.1:0-3731 GCA_033579175.1 Phycisphaerales bacterium
CTTGTAGTAATACACGCTCCCACCGTAGTACGTGCCACCGCTGTAATAGGTGGTCGAACCACAGGGATCGGGGTAGTACACCCTCGGAGCCGGGGAATACACCACCGCGGGGGGGATGTACCGTTCGCGAATGACAACTGGAGGCGGGCAATACGTCTCGCGGATTACGATCGGCGGGCGATAGCAGCTGTAATCATAGTCGTAGATGTATCGTCGAGGATACGTGAATCCCCGGCTGTACCGGAACCCGACGAAACCAAAATCATCGCACGAACTGCTTCCAAAACCGAAGCTGAAACCGTAACTGGCGCGCGAAGAGGAGGAATGGTGATATCGCTCGCCGCGGTCGTAGCGGTAGCCCCGATCACGACCCCCGCCGTCGCTCCAGCGATCCCCCGCCAAAGCCACCGCCGGAGTCAGGAAACAGGCCAGAAGCACGGGCCAGGCAGATTTCATGGTTTCCTCCGTATTGACAATCGATCGTTCAGACACGCCGGTTGATCCAACGTTAGCGGCTCCTGTCGAGATTATACCCTGCTGATCCTGCCAATTTGGCAGAAAAAGTCACCGGGCAGGCTTCCGGGCTTTATCCTGAGCTTTTTGCGTGTACTCAATCGTCGCATCCGACCGCCAGTCGACCTGTCGGCCCCGACGACGGTCGATAGCCAGCCGGGAATCACAAAACCACCAGATTATCCCGGTGAACCACCTCTTCATACGCCGAATGGCCCAGAATCTGCCGGATTTCCGCTGATTTGCGCCCGCGTATGCGCTCGATTTCGGCCGAGGAGTAGTTCGTCAGCCCCCGTGCGATCGCCAGACCTTCCACCGTCGCGATCGTCACCACGTCCCCCCGGGCAAAATCCCCCTCGACGCGCGTCACCCCGGCCGGCAGCAGGCTCCGGTTCTTCTGAGCCACCGCCGTCGCGGCGCCGGCATCCACCACCAGCACTCCGGCCGGGCGCGCCGCGCCGATCCACCGACCCCGACCTGACCGTCTGCCCCCGCGCGGGGCGAAGAACGTGCCCAAGGGCTCCCCCGAAAGAAGTCTCGACAGCACGTTTTCGGTCCGGCCGTTGGCGACGATCATCACCTCCCCCGCCCCGGTGACAATCCTCCCGGCCACCAGCTTGCTGCTCATCCCTCCCTTGCCTTCAGGGGTCTTTTCCCCGCGGACGTGCGGCTCAGCCTGCTCTACCTTCTCCACAAAGCGCAGCGGAACCCCGCTGCCGTCGCTCAGCCCGTCTACCACGCTCAGCAGAATCAGCACTTCGGCCCGCAACGCCTGACACACCAGCGCAGCCAGCACATCGTTATCACCGAAGGTGATCTGTGCCAGCTCATCGGTGCTGATCGTGTCGTTCTCGTTGATGATCGGAATCGCCCCCAAGTCATGCACGGCGTGAATCGTGTTCCGCAGATTCAGAAACCGCAGGCGACTGTCGATGTCCTCACGAGTCAGCAGAATCTGCGCCACCGGCAGCTCGAATGGAGCGAACGCATCCGCCCACGCGTCCATCAGCTTCCGCTGCCCCACCGCCGCCACCGCCTGCAACATGGCCAGATCGCGCGGGCGACGGCTCAGCCCCAGTTCCTTCAACCCTGCCCCCACCGCGCCGGAACTCACAAGCGTCGCCTGCCTGCCGGCCATGCGAAGGTCCCGCACCTGCCGGGCCATGCTGGCGAGGAACGAAGTGTCCAGCCGTCCCTGAGGATCGCCTAGCAACGCCGTCCCCAGCTTGATCACGATATGCCGCACATCCCGCAGATACTGCAACCGATCCTGGTTCATCATGCCAGAAACTACTCTACTGGAAGTGTCGCAGGAAACTCCGGCAGCGGGCTGGGTGCAGTCTCTGTCGCCACCCACACCACCAGTCCCACCACCACAAAAATCAGCAACAGATTGATTGCACCGAGGATCAGACCTGTCGTCGCAGAACGACCGCCGCCGGCAATCCCCCGGCGAACCTGCCGCCGCCCCATCGCCCCCAGCACGATCGCCACCACCGCCAGGGGCGCCCCGACGAAGACCGAACCCGGAAGGCACCACCAAGCCAGCCCGGCAATCCCCGTGACCAGGCTCGCAATCGCCAAGGCACCGGGCGACCGTTCCGCTCTGCCCCCCGTCATCCATCCCTCCGGAAGAAACGGCGTCTGCGGCACTTGCAGGCTCTGAGGTGCGCCCGGCGACGGAGGTGGCACCGGAGATACAAATCGCTCCGCGAAAACCGCCCACAGCTCCGGCACCTCACGCAGGGGCATCCACCCCGTCAGCCCCGCACGCCAGACCATGGTCTCCGGACGAAGCGGAAACTCCCGAAGCTCCTCCAAGGGATACGGACCTCGGCGAACGTTCCCGTCGGCAAAGAAATAAACCCACTTCTGCGGCACAGAACGCGACTTTCCCTTCATCACCCCGATCCATCAAGGCTAGCGAAATGCCACTCGTCGGCACTGGAGCAATGCGGCTTTTCCCGAGGTGATCCGGCGTGGCAACGTCACCGCCGCCTCTTACTCGACCCGCGAAGGAGCATCGTGGCACTCCAACGCGCTCAAAACGACCGTAGTGGCCACCCTCTGAAGCACCCGGGCAGCATCCATTTTTCCTAAACCCATATCGGACAGACACTTACACCGATTCACCTCAGCCCTTGCGGCCGAGCATGTTAAAATGGATAAAGATTTATACCCGTCATTGACGATTCACTTGTCAACGCAGATTATCCAGATTAACATCCGTGACTCGTAGCAGGGGCATGGAAGCTCCCGAAATGTTAAAATAGTGGAATCGGGACCCCAAGGACGCCCGATCCGCCGCGGAGCTTCTCATGAATCTCTCCTCCAACCCCCCATCCTCCGAATTGGCACGAACCTACCTTGACCTGCTGCTGGCCGGTGATCGGCTGGAAAGCCGGCGCCTCATCGAGGCCACCCTCGCCAGTGGCGCCACCGCCTACGAATTGCTGGTGGCACTGGTGTATCCCACGATGGAGCTGATGCAGGCCCTGTATCGCGAAGACCGCATCTCGATCACGCAACTGAATCTTGGCACACGCCTGAACCGAAGCATCACCGATCAACTGTGCCACCTGTTGCCACGCAACACCCAGCACGGGCGAAAGGCCCTGATCGTCTGCGGGAATGCTGAGCCCGAGGAACTTGGCGGGCAGATCTGCGCCGACTTGTTTGAATCCGACGGCTGGAATGTCCGCTTCACCGGCGCGGGCGTGCCCGATGATGAAATCCTCAAGCTTCTAGGGGAATACCGGCCAGACCTGCTGATCTTCTTCGCCACCCTGCCCCAGGGCATGCCGGCCGTGCGGAAGCTGATCGACTACATTCGAGAAATCAACTGCCTTCCCAGCCTGCAGATCATGTGCTGCGGAGGCATCTACAAGCGCGCCGAAGGACTGGCAGAGGAAATCGGCGCCGATCTGTACGCCCCTGACGCAGCCAGCGCCGTCCGCGTTGCCAATGAAAACCCCACCCGACGCGCGACCGTGGATCAGCAGACCGTCGGCCGAACCCGACGGATCAAAAAAGCCGAAATCCGCCGCCGGCAGCAGGCCCAACGCCTCGCCCCCCGACCGATGGCACCCCGCGCCGAAGCGGCCTGACCCCTATCAATGCGTGCTTGCCCCCCGCGGCGATGCGCGGCCGGCGGTTACACCCACCCCCCAAGCCGCCCGTACCCGCCCCCCGCACCAGCGAACCCCCCCACACAAGAA
>JAVQWE010000342.1:0-3729 GCA_033579175.1 Phycisphaerales bacterium
CGGCAAAGATTGCGCTGATCCCGCATGGAATCCCCGATGTCCCGTTTGTCGACCCCAATTTCTTCCGGGACCAGTTCGACGTTGAAGGCCGGCGCGTGTTGTTGACGTTCGGTCTGATCGGTCCCGGCAAGGGAATTGAGGTGGCTATCCGCGCCATGCCGCGGATCGTCGCTAAACACCCCGACGTGATTTACTTCGTCCTGGGGGCAACGCATCCGAACCTGCTTCGGAGTGAAGGAAACGCCTATCGAACGTCTCTGCAGCGGCTGGTCGAGCAACTGAAACTCGATGAACACGTGGTGTTCCACGATCGCTACGTCTCCACCGAAGAGTTGCTGCGGTATCTGTCGGTGGCTGATGTCTATGTGATGCCCTACCCGAATGTGATGCAGATCACATCTGGCACCCTCGCTTATGCCGTCGGCGCGGGTAAACCGGTCGTTTCCACCCCCTTCTGGCACGCCGAAGAGCTGCTGGCCGACGGCCGGGGGGTTTTGTTCCCCTTTGGAGATTCCGAGGCCCTTGCCGACCGGGTCTGCCAGTTGCTGGAAAACGACACCGAACGCCACGCGATTCGCAAACGCGCTTATCTCTACTCCCGCCCCATGATCTGGCCGGAAGTGGCCAAATCCTACCTGCGTCTGGCCAGCGAGGTGCTGGCCGAGCGGCGACGTCGCCCACGACCCCTGGCCGCCTTCCGCGCCGATGCCTTGGATGTCACCTCCACTCCCGATGCCGATCTGCGCCACATGCTTCGGCTGACCGATGACACCGGCATCCTTCAGCATGCGATTTACGCCACTCCCGATCGGCATCATGGTTACTGCAGCGACGATAACGCCCGTGCCCTGATCGTCGCCCTCCAGCAGTTCGAGCTGACCCGCGACACCGCCGTCCTGCCCCCGGCTGACATCTACCTCGCGTTCCTTCACCATGCGTTCAATCGGGAGGTCAGACGTTTCCGCAATTTCCTGAGCTATGACCGTCACTGGCTCGAGGACGCCGGCAGTGAGGATTGCCACGGTCGGTGCCTCTGGGCGCTGGGAACCGCCGTTCAACTGGCCCCCAGCGATGCCATTCTGGCAATGGCCACGCGGCTGTTTCTGGAGTCGATCGAGCCTGCCGGGCAGTTCCGTTCCCCGCGTGCGTGGGCTTTCAGCCTGATCGGGCTGCATCGCTATCTGCAGCGATTCAGTGGAGACACGCGGGCGCGGCGGATGCGTCAAACCCTGGCCGAGCGGCTCATGAACCTGTTTGCCGCCAACGCCACCGATCGGTGGCCGTGGTGCGAAGATTCCGTCACCTATGCCAATGCCAAGCTCCCCCATGCCCTGATCCTCTCCGGGCGGGCGATGGAGGAGCCGCAGATGCTTCAGCAGGGGGTAAAGTCGCTCACGTGGCTCGTGCAGCAGCAGATCACTGAAACCGGGCGGGTCTCCATCATTGGCAATCAGGGCTGGCTCACGCGCGACGGCATCCGGGCACGCTTCGACCAGCAGCCGATCGAGGCCATGGCCCTGGTGGAAGCCTGCGCCGAAGCCTATCGAGCCACCGGCGAGCAGGTCTGGTTCGACCGTACGCGGCAGATTTTCTCCTGGTTCGTTGGTAATAACGACACCCAAACGTCCCTCTATGACCCCCAGACCGGTGGCTGTTGTGACGGCCTGCACGCCGGCGGGCCGAACCACAACCAGGGCGCCGAGGCCACGGTGTCGTGGCTGTTAAGTGTGCAGGCGGTGATTGATATGAATCGTTCGCATGCGCTGCGAGACTCGGAAAGGGCGGCCAGCGCCATCCAGCCGTAACACGCGTCTGCAGGCTGGTTCCGCTCCGCAGAGGAGGTGCAGGCCGGCAGATTCACATTTCCGGACGCTCCCGGTCGAAAAGAAGAAGGACGGGCCTTTCAACGGCCCCCGCGAGCTGCCATGACCCTCCAAACCCGCTACCTCGACGGCACCGAACCCTCGTTGCCCATCCGCCCACTGCCGATCGAAATCGAGGGTGACGAAGGCCGTGTCATCGCCCGCCCCTTCATTCTCGGATCGCAACGCGTGGCGACGCTGTTCCAGCGGGTGCAGCGCCTTTCCGATGAGGAAGTCGCCACTCTGCTGGCGCAGGTGGTTCGTTCCTACGCCGATCGGCACCCTGACCTGTTCGAGCTGCTCGATGAGCATTACCGCGACGGCGCCTCAATGATCGGCTTTGCCAACCACTGGGATTTGAACCGCCAGCGACTGGCCGGCGCCTATCTCACCATGGAATACGCCATCGAGTCGGCGGCGCTGTTCAACCCTTCGATCGTGCCCCATCCGGATCAGTCCAATCTACCCCCGGGCGCCGTGCGAATCCTCCTGAGCCTCCGCGCCACCGGCGAGGGGCACGTCAGCTCGATCGTGTTCCGCACCGGTACGATCTCGGCTTCAGGGGAGGTTTCCCTCGACCCGTTTCCCCGGAAGCTGCATCGATCGCGCATCAGCCCGGATCGAAGGTACCTTCGGCACCTGTTCTGGCGGAAACTGGGGGAAATGAGCATTCGGGGCAAGGTGGTGGATGCCGTCCTCTCGGCTGTGCCGGAAAAGTTCACCCTCAGCGAGCTGATGGCCGCCGTGACGGCCGCCCGGGCCAGCTTTGAATCTTCCCCCGAGGCACCGGAGCTGCTGCGTACGATCCTGTGGCTGGCCAGCAGCAACTACCACATCGATCTGGACCCGGATGCACAACTCAGCGAGCTGGTGATCTTCCCCATGAGCGAGGAAGAATCCCGGGGGATTGAGGATCTCCGGCTGGTTCGCTTCGTGGACGACGACGGCTCAGTCACGTGGTATGGCACCTACACCGCTTACAACGGTCTGCGTACCCTCCCGATGCTCATGCATACCACCGACTTCCGGCGAATCGAGTTTGCCAGCCTCAACGGCAACGCCGCCCAGAACAAGGGCATGGCCCTGTTTCCCCGGAAGATCAACGGCCGATACGTGATGTGCAGCCGCATCGACGGCGAGAACCTCTACATCAGCACGTCCCACAGCGTGCATTTCTGGGAGACCGCCCAACGGCTGGCGGCGCCGCTGCATCCGTGGGAATTGATGCAGATCGGCAATTGCGGTTCACCGATTGAAACCGAGCATGGCTGGCTGCTGCTGACACACGGTGTCGGTCCGATGCGCACCTATGCCATTGGCGCGATGCTTCTGGACCTGGCAGATCCGTTGAAAATCGTCGGGCAACTCGACCAACCGCTGCTGGCGCCGGTTGAGCACCGTCGGGAGGGGTATGTTCCCAATGTCGTCTATACCTGCGGGGCAATGGTCCATCGCGACACGCTGTACATCCCCTACGCCCACGCCGACAAAGCCACCACCATGGCTGCCATCCCCCTCAAGCCACTGCTGCAGAAGCTGATGGAGAAGAAGTAACCTTGCCAGCGGCGGCGACCGGAAAACCTCTCGACTGGCGAGGGAGATCGAGCGGAATTGGGGCCTGTTCCCGGACGATAACGCTTGTCGCCAGAGGAGGGGCCAGGTGGAGCCAACTGGGGTGACTCGAGCTGCCGGGGAATCGCCGAAGGATCGCGCGGCAAGAATCTCTGAGAATAGAAGCTTCTCTTGGGGCTCAAGGTGTCTCCAAAGGCCTGAAAGACGAACCCTGCCAGTTCCCCCGAACCGTCATGTCCCTTGGCGGCACTCATGGGCCGGCATGATGGCAAAATCCCTGAATTTCCGCCGCTTA
>JAVQWE010000343.1:0-3680 GCA_033579175.1 Phycisphaerales bacterium
GGCACCGCCGTGGGAATTCTGACGACCAATCGACCCGTGACATTCCGAGGACCTCTGGCCGGCTCGCAGGGGCTGACCAAGGCCGGCGTCGGTCCGGCAACGCTCTCGTCGGGCACCAGCACCTACACGGGCCAGACCAGCATTGTGCAGGGCGAACTGGTGTTCGTGGGGAATGTCACGTCGGGGATGCCCGGACCGCTGGGGGCCGGCACGTCCGCCATCGTCCTTTCACCGGGTGCCGCTTCGACGGCGATCCTCAGCGCCGGCGGGACGGCAACGCTCGGGAGGTCTCTGCTGGTGCAGGGCAGCCCCGCGGGGATGGCCGGACTGGGCGTGCACCAGCCCGGCATCCGCTTGACGATGAACGGAGACATCAGCCTTCAGAACCGGCTGACGCTGTGGGGTTCCACGGTAGCGGTGAACGGGACGATTTCCGGTCCGTCGGGCCTGACCGACGGCGGAGGTGCCGTGATCGAGTTGAACGGAAACAACACTTACACCGGGGGAACGGAAGTGCTCACCGGGACTTGGCGAGTCGGCCACGACAACGCCTTGGGGACCTGCCCGCTCACCTTCCGTTTCAATAATGCGGGAACGGGCACCCTCGCGGCCTTGGGCAACCGCACGATCGCAAACCCGGTCATCCTTGAAACCGGTTTTTCGATCGGCGGGTCGTCCCCCCTGAAGCTCACCGGAACCATGGACTTGGGTGGGGTCCGCACCCACCACATCGCCAACACCGCCGACACCGAGTATGCCGGCCTGCTGACCAACGGCGGGCTGAACAAGACCGGGCCGGGACGGCTGATCCTCAGTGGTTACAACAGCTACAACGACCTGACACAGGTATCGGAAGGTGAATTGATGGTCTACGGCATCAAGCCGCTGGGCGATCCGGTGAGCGGCACGGTGGTCAACCTCGGCGCCACGCTGCATCTGGCTCAGAACACGATCATCGACGATGGCGGGGTCGTGGCGCCCAACCCGGCCCGGACGGTTGAGCCGGTGACCATCAACGGCGAGGGCTGGGGCGGGCTGGGGGCGCTGCGCTCCAGCGGAATCAGCACGGCGGTTTCCACGCTGACGCTCGCGTCCTCCTCCACCGTGCGGGTTGAGCCGGCAAGCACCTTGGCCGTGCTGGCGCTGGAACCCTTTGTGGGCCGGAGCCTGACGCTGGACGGCGGGGGAACCATGGTGAGCGACCGCGTCCGCGGGGATGAGCTGATTCTTTCTGCCGGCAGCGTCATGCGGCTTCGGGCGGGCGGCGATCTGACGAACAACAGCCGGGTGGAGTCGCTTTCGATCGGCTCCGGGGCCTTGGATGTCAGCGACAAAACCCTCATCTACGACTACACCGGACCCTCACCCCTGGCATCGGTCGCGGCGCTGGTGAGCAGCGGCTATGCCGGCGGGGCGTGGAACGGGCCAGGCATCCGATCCTCGGTGGCAGCGATGGTGCCCAATCGAGCCGTTGGATATGCCGATGCCTCGGAAATCGGTTTCCCCCCCACGTTTGCCGGCGAGGCGATCGATTCGACGACCCTGCTGGTTCGCCTGACGTTGCCGGGGGACGCCAATCTGGACCGTTGGGTCACCCTGACCGATTTTTCTCTGATGGCCAGCAACTTCAACCTGCCCGGAACCTGGGCCAAGGGAGATTTCGACTATTCGGGAAGCGTCGGATTGGCCGATTTCGCGCTGCTGGCGTCGAATTTCAATCAGTCGATGCCTCTGGGGCTGCCGCGGGCAGCGATCCCCGAGCCGGCCGGTGTTGCGGGTGTGGGGCTGCTGTGGTGGCTGGCAGGCGCGAGGGGGCGTCCATCGCGATCGGCCCGGGGGAGCTGAAACTCCGGCTATCCCGCCGCCCACCCGCCGCGGGCGCGCCGTCTGAAAATCCTGCTGCGTCCGACCTGCGGCGACCGTCGGGGGATTCGCCGCAGCTTCACTCGAGGGCAAGGAGCGGCCGTACCGAATCGAACCAGCCGGCCAAATCAGCCGGAGAATTCCTTGCAACTTCATTCGCGCGGTTAAGAAGCCCCCTCGCTCGTCGGGCTCGGGTGCTCTACGCCTGTTGCAAGTCGTGAAGGCAGGTAAACTGGTTAAGCTGGACCAGTCGGCGAATTTTGCGCTCGATGCCTCCCCACCAACCGTCACCTCAAAATCCTTCAACCATGATTCGGGTCATGTGAAATTTTCAAAATCCTGTGGCGTCCTTGCGATCAAACGGTATAAATTGTTTTCACTGGGAGATTCGCTATGGCGTTGGGGCATCTTCGTAAGCGAACACACTGGGCACCACTTCAGCAGGCCGTGGATCGATTCCGGGCGGAAATTCTGGAGCCGCGGCGGCTGCTGTCGGTCGATCCGGTCGGTGAGCCGGAGCTGGTAGACGAAAACTTGTTGGTGGATAACGTCGTCATCGACATGGATGATCCGATCTGGTTCACAACGCAGGTGGAGCCAGATGCCGGCGAATGGGTGCCCCCCGACGACGAAATGCTCTGGACGGTGACGGTCTTCGACGAGGCCGCCGCGGAAACGGGCGATCCCGTGGATATCGATGCGGGGGTGCTTGATAACAATGAACCCGTCGATCCCGGTGGCGGGCCGGTGGGTGAAGGCAACCTGCCCGCCGACGATGAATCCAACTGGTGGTGCGGCTACCCGACGGCGGTCATGGAAGATGAACCGCTGGAACCGGTGGAAATCCTTCCGGCGCTGCCGGGGGATGACACCGAGCCTCTCGTGGAAACGCCCGTGGACGCGGTAGAGGACATTGAATTCTGGGTGACGCAAACGACGGACAGGTCCGGAGAAGTGCTCCGAGGCGAATCGAAGCCGAGCGAGGATGGCTCCGGCGATGACAGCAACGCTCCGGCGGCAACGTCGCCGCTCAGCCCGCCGACGGTGCAAACCAAGATGGCACGGGCCGATTCGGTGGCATCCGGAGTGCTCGCGGAAGAGCGAATCGACGAACTTGCGGCGTGATCGCCGCTTTCACAGCACTGGCAGGGGTTTCCCGGGGGGCGTTCGCAGGCACTGCGCCAGCCGGCGCGGTGGCGGTCGGGAGTGGCTTTACTCTGCGGGCGCCCAGCCGGTGGGGTCGAAGGAGTCGATCGTCGTCACCACCGCGGCCGTCTGGGGGCCAAGGTCCTTCTGCATCACCTTGCCATCGCGCCCGACCTGAAAACTCATCACGCCGGTCCGGCCGTATTCTTCAGGCCAGGCGAGTACGGCGAACCCGCGCGTGAGGTTCCCCTGATCATCAAAATAGGACATCGCCCCGCCCGGCGCTGCGGCCGACTGCTTCAGCAGAATGCGGAAGTAATAGCCGTGGTAGGCTCGCGGGCCAACGTGCCCGGCATCCAGCTCGCCCGGCTCGAAAGCCTCTGCGATCACCGGCCCGAGGGGGGACTGATCCTCATTCTCCCCTGCGGGCCAGAAAAGGCCGTCCCGCTTCCCCTCGGAACTGATGATGCGGGAAGCGAAAGCGTGCAGGCCGTCGCCGTCGGGGTCCAGCAGGTAATAGTCGGCTTGGGCTTGCACCAGCGATCGCAGACCCCGAATCGCCCACAGTTCGTTGCGGCCGATGCGTCGGGCGGTCAGTTCCTCAACGCCGGCGGCGGTATCGAACATCCACCGATGGTTTCTGCGGATAATGGGCGCAGGAAAGACCCACT
>JAVQWE010000344.1:0-3673 GCA_033579175.1 Phycisphaerales bacterium
GCCGCTGCGTGGCGGGCCACGCTCCGGCAGATGCGGGTCGGCCATACTGTCGTTCGCGGGGATCGATACTCCCATGTCGCACCGGACGAATCTGATTGCCGTGCCGATGTGCAGGTTTTGAACCTGAGCACGCCACTGGAACAGCACCTTTCGGCGGCGATGAATCGGGCGTTTGATCCGTCAGACGACTGCCCCTTCCGCGCGTTCGTCTGCTGCGCGCCGCGGCCGGTGTTCGGTGTGGTGTACCACCATTGGGCCGCCGACAGTTACTGCATCCGCTGGCTGCTGCGCGAGTGGTTTGAGCATATGCTCGACCCCACCCATGAATCCCGCCCGGCCCAACCGCCTTCCGGGGGACTTTGGCAGCATTTCGGCCCGTCGGCGGCGGGGTGGCATCTGGATGAAGGGATCCTGGGGCTGCTGCGCTACCGCACCCGCTTCACCCGGGCGCGCCCCTGCGTCAGACCCATGGGCGACTGCCGCGTGGCTGTCTCCCTGCATCAGGTTCCCGCGCCGATTGTCCCGGAGCTGATCCACCACGCGCGGCGCCGACACGCGACGCTTCATGATGCGGTTCTGGCTGTCATCGCAGAGGCTGTAGACCGTTTCGGGGCCAACCCCCCACGGCCCGACCGGGACGAACTGGCGCTGGGCACCGTGGTTGATCTGCGAACTCGCGCCTCCCGACAGCTAAGTGATCAGTTCGGGCTCTTTCTGGGATTTACGACGACCATCGTCCGCCATCAGGACCTGCGCGAGTTCCCCCGCCTGCTTCGAACCGTCGCCAATCAGAATTCCTGGCAAAAACGCACGCACGCGGCCGAGGCAAGCCTGCTGCGTATGGCCGCAGGACTGCTGGAAGCAAAGTTGCATTCCCCCCGGCGCTGGGCTGAGCTGTACCGCCAGCGCATGCCCATCGCCGCCGGGGTCTCGAATGTCAACATGAACCGCGACTGGCCCGGCCGACGCCACCCCAGTCCTGTCACTGACTACTATCGGGTTGCGCCGACCGGCCCGATGCTGCCACTGATTTTCACTCCAACCACCCTGGGAGACCGATTGAACTTCCTGATCACACGTCAGATCGAACAAATCACCGATGACCAATTGACTCGGCTTGCGGAATTCGTATCTCATCGTCTGGAACGGCTGGCCGCAGCCGAGGCCGAATGGGACTCCTGACGTCCGCGTGCCGGCGGGCACTGCAGGGAAGAGCCGATTGATGAGGGAGCATCGACACATTTTCCTCACGGGCGCCACGGGGGCACTGGGCCCGACACTCTGCGCCCAACTGCTGCGGGCTGATGCGACTCAGAAGTTGAGCCTCCTCATCCGCCGCGATGAAAACGGTCTGCGCCGGAAATTCTCCCGCTGGAAGGACCGGCTCTTGCGCGAACTGACCGAGCAGGGCGGAATTCCCGACGACTGGGAAGATCGAATTCTTCCGGTTGAAGGAGATCTGCGCGCAGAAGGCCTCGGGTTGTCCCGGATCGGGCGTCGCAGCCTCGTTGGCAGCATCGACGGCATTGTCCACGCCGCCGCAGACACTCAGTTTGCCGGCCGGGCCGATGATCAATGGAACACGAACGTTTGTGGGACGCGGCGCATCCTCGACCTGGCCCGTGCCTGCCGCCAGACCCCTCGCATCATCCTCGTCAGCACCGTCTGTACCTCGGGCACCACCACGGGGCGAATCCTTGAAGCACCGTTGCATCCCCGCCCGACCTTCGTCAACCAGTACGAGCATACGAAATGGCAGGCCGAGGAACTTGCCTTGGCCGATCCCCTGCCCCTGGCGATCGCCCGCGTGGCCATCGTACTGGGGTCGCACGCCCGCGGAACCGTGCATCGCATGGGTGCCGTGCATCACCTGTTGCGTTGGTTTGGACGGCGGTTGATCCCCGTGCTGCCCGCGGCCCCGGCGGCGACGCTCGACGTCATCGCCACGGAGACCGTCGGCCGGTTCCTCGCCCGGGCCGTCTCGGCAGATTGGAGCGGCAAACCCATCTGGAACATCGCCGCCGGCGATCAGGCCCCCTCCTTCCGCGAGTTCTGCCAACTGGTCTGGAACCGAATGTTCCCCGCAGAGCGGATGCGTAACCTGGAGGAACCGGGCAAGCCTTTCATTGTGGATCAGGAGACGTTCGAAGCGCTTCGTCGTTCGCGAAATGACAGGTCGCAGCGGCTGATTCAGCAGGCGCTCAGCTCCATCAGCACGTTCGTGCCGATGCTGCTGCATCCGCGGACCTACGACACCACCCAGGCGGAGCAGCTCTGGGGCGGCCCGCTGCCCTTGGAGGACTGGCGACAGACGCTCTCGCAGGTGCTTCGGCACTTCCGCGCAACGCGCCGCGCCGCCATCGCAGCCTGAGACAGCCCCCGACCCCCGTTAACGGACGCGCAGAACAGACCTGCGATGCACCATCAACCCCTCGGCCGGCGCCGCACCAGCAGGATGTGTTCGCACGCAAGCACAACCTCTTCCCGCTGGTTGATCACCTCCAGTTTCTCCACCACCCGTCCGAACTCCGGTCGTTTCGGGTCGTCTTCTTTGGACGCGATCGTCACGCGCGTGCGCAGCGTGTCGCCGATGAACACAGGCCGGGGGAAACGCAGCCGTTCATAGCCGTAGGTGAACGCCACAGGGTTGATCACCCCGGCCGTGAGGCCAACACCGATCGTGAAGGTCATCGTACCGTGTGCGATCCGCTGACCGAAGGGTGTGGTTCTGGAGAATTCCGCGTCGACGTGGTGGGGAAAGAAATCTCCGGAATGTCCCGCGTGGATCACGAAATCAGCTTCGGTGATCGTGCGACCGCTGGTGACACGTTTCGCGCCGATTTCATAATCCTCAAAGTATTGCGTCTGTTCCATGAGCGGTTATTCCTACCGGAAGCGGCCGGCGTCCGCCAACCGAGCACGGTATGACCACCCCGCATCTGCGCATTGCCGTCAGGAAGTTTCAGCCCTTTGAACAGGCGATTCGTCGACAGTTCGATGACTTTGTGCGAACGACCGGCATCCCTGCGACGATGTCCTTCGATTCGCTGGATCTGAACGATCTGCATCCGACGATCTTCCGCGGCCCGATGCGCGACGGAACCTACGACATCACATTCCTCGTGACCGATTGGCTGGCGGCGGCCGTTGAGGAAGGGGTCGTCGCAGATTTGACTCCGCTGTTTCAATCTGACCCGATCCCCGATTACCCCGGCGGATGGAGCCGATCCTTGACCACAATGCCCCACTTGCGCGGGGGGCTTTTCGGACTCCCTTATCACGATGGGCCGGAGTGCCTGATCTACCGAACTGACCTGATCTCGCACCCCCCGGCAACCTGGGAGGAATTCCTCACCACCAGCCGCGCCGCCGCCGACCCGGCGCGCGGCCGTTATGGCACGGTCGTGGCAGCCTTTCCTGACGGTCATAACACCGTGTATGACTTCAGCCTGCAGGTCTGGACCCGCGGCGGGGAATTGCTGGATTCCCGCGGCGAACCTTCGCTGGATACCCCTGCCTGCCGGCAGGCGCTGGCGTTTTATCGCACGCTCGTCCGCGATTCGGCAACGGTGCCCGAGGCCCGCTCGATCCACTCCGTCCCCGCCGGCGAAAAATTCATGGCCGGCCAAGTGGCCATGATGGTGAACTGGTTTGGTTTTGCTGCCATGGCACA
>JAVQWE010000345.1:0-3637 GCA_033579175.1 Phycisphaerales bacterium
GGTACGGATTCTCAGCTCAGCGGCGACCTTGGGATTGCCTGGGCTGCTTCTGGGGCAGACGATTCCGGCGTTTCCTGGCGCTGACGGTGCGGCTGCTCACGTTACCGGAGGTAGAGGGGGCATTGTCTATCGAGTCACGAAACTGAATTCGGCAATTGACGATCCGCAGCGCGAAACCCCGGGCACACTGCGCTACGGCCTGAACAACGCCAATTTCCCTGCCGGGCCGCGGACGATCGTCTTCGACGTCGGGGGAGTGTTCCACCTCGGCCGGCTGGATCAGCCGGCGAACAACTGGTTCCCCAACGGCAACGGATGGGATACTCAATCGCGCCTGAACATCCCGAATAACGTGACCATCGCCGGCCAGACCGCCCCCGGACCCGGAGTGATCATCATGGGCGGCCTGATCAAGGTGGGGGGCAGTAACGCCATCATCCGGAATGTCACGGTGGCGCCCGGCTATGGGATGCGTAACTTCCATGAACCGGGCCAGCCCGGTCCCGCCGCCAATGATTTCCCGGATTCGTACGTCTACGATGCTTTCGATATCACCGGCAACAATATCATGATCGATCACGTCACCACCTTGTACGCGACGGATGAATCGATCTCGGCCAACGAGCTGGCCTACAACGTTTCCATCCAATACAGCAGCATCAGTCAGGGGCAGAACTATCCGCAGGCGGATGCCGAAGCCAGTGGAATCCGCTACACAGGTCATGCGTTTGCCCATCTGCTCTCGGCCGGCACCAACGCGCCGATCAGCGTGCATCACAATTTCTATGCTCACCAGAAGGGACGGCTGCCGCGCGTGGGAAGCTCGGTGGGCACCGGCGCGTATAACGATTTCCGCAACAATGTCTTCTACAACTGGTTCGGCACGGGTGGCGGGGGTGCCAGCGGGCAGCCCAGCTATAACAATTTCGTGGGGAATTTCTGGCTGGCCGGGCCGGGGGGCGACGATGTCAGCCAGCTTCCCGGGCCAGACGGCGTGCCCAACACCGCCGACGATATCGCGATCGTCGTGCAGGCCAACGGTGGAGCAGGCATCTTCAACGGCAGCAACTCCACGGGAACGCGGGTGTACCACAGCGGCAACCTGAAGGACATCAACAAAGATGGCGACGCCAATGACGGCGTGGCCCTCACCAACAGCGATTTCGGCTCTTCCAGCTTTCAGACGAGCCCTCAGTGGGCCGGGGGCGTGCCCACCTACTTCGGACACACGCAGACCGCCACCGACGCCTTCCAGTATGTCTTGAATTATGCCGGCACCAACTGGTGGATGCGTGACAGCGTGATCGATACCCCGGATGAGCGGCTCATCCGCGAGATCCGCACCGGAACCGGCAAAATCCGCGCCTGGGCCGACGACCCGTTTAACAACGATCCCAACGAAGGCGTCGAATGGCGGGCGCTTCGCTCAGCTCCCACGACGTTCCGAGATGCCAACTGGGATGCCGACGGAGACGGCATGCCCGGACATTGGGAAGCGCAACTCGGCCTGAACCCCGCGGTCGCCGATCACAACGGGGATTTTGACAACGACGGGTACACCAACCTCGAGGAATACCTCAACGAGATCGCCGCATGGCCGGCGCCGGTGCCGATCGCCTTCACAGGCGCTTCGAACAACCGCTACGCGCTGTGGTCCAACTGGGGGATGCGATGGCAGCCCAGCCACTACGACACCGTGCAGATCAGCGGTTCCACGGCCGTTGTGGATGCCGTCGGGCAACATGCCGGGACCCTCCTGATCGGCCAGAGCAGCGCCGCCACACTATCTGTTGCGGGGGGATGGGTCAGGGTACACAAGCTGTTGCGCGTTTTTGAATCCGGGACGATCGACTGGGCGGGTGGCAAACTCGATCTGACCAAAGGTTCCGCGATCTTTGAGTATTCCGGCGCCAGCCCGCTGGCTGCGCTTACCTCTCGGGTGGCCAGCGGGTATGACAACGGCTCATGGAATGGCGCGGGGATCATGTCATCTGCCGCGGCGGCAACGGTGGGGGGAGCAATCGGGGTGGCAGAGGCCGCGGCGCTGGGAATCAGCTCGTTTGCAGGGGTTCCCGTTGACGCAACCACGATCGTGATGCGCTACACTCGCTTTGGCGACGCGAATCTCGACGGTACGACCGATCTGACCGATTTTTCGCTGCTGGCGGCTCATTTCAACACCTCGTCGACCTGGGCACGGGGAGACTTCAACTACGACGGTAGCGCCGATCTGACAGACTTTGCCCTGCTTGCGGCGAACTTCAATCAGTCTGTTTCCCGTCCGCTTGCCGTCCCCGAGCCTGCAGGGCTAGTGGGCATGCTTGGGCTTCTGGGATGTGTCCGCCGGACCCGTCGGTGACGCCGCACCGCGCCGCGCTGGCTCCGCGGCGACATCTGGTGAGTCTGCAGCCTTGCCGCCTTCACCCTCGCTGGCAAGTCGACTTCAACCGCGACCCCGCCCACGTCTGGACGCCGCCCGCCTGATGTTCCTGTTCGATGAGGCCCGTTGTTCGACTGAGCCTCCTAGAGCGTCTTTCAAACGATCGTAGCGTCATATCCTGAGTGCTTGATGTAGTTCGCCGCATCCGTCGCGGTGATGGAGTTGACCGCGTTGCCGATGGCGGCGCTGACTTCGTCGACGGTGCGGCCTGCGATTGAGCGGAGCAGCGTTTTGATTTTGGAGATCGCCATCTCGATCGGGTTGTAGTCCGGAGAGTATGCCGGAAGCAGCAGCAGCTTTGCTCCGGCGGATTCGATCAGTCGTCTGATGCGCGGTGATTTGTGAGCGGGCAGATTGTCCATCACCACCACCTGGCCGGGCTCCAGTTGCTTGATCGTCTTCAACAGCATTTGCTCAACGAATGCCGCGAACATGTCGGTGTCGATGGGTTCGTCGAAGATGCAGGAGGTGATGATGCCGTTACTGTTCATCGCCACGATGGTGCTGAGCACTTTCCAGTGTCCGTGCGGCGTGGTGCAGATGACGCGCTGGCCGCGCGGGCCACGGGCATAACGGCGCGTCATGTTGGTGGCGGCGCCGAATTCATCAATAAATACAAGCTTGTTCAGGGGCGTGTCGGTGAACTGCGCAAACCAGTGGTCGCGCGCTTCTTTGATGTCGGGTCGGTTTTGCTCGGCGGCGTTGATGGACTTTTTTTTAGCACCAGCCCCAGCTTCTGCGTTGCCCGCCAGATCGTCGGGATGCTCACGCCGGCGTTCAGTTCCTTCGCGAGTTCCCCCAGCGTCATGTCGGGCTTTTTTGCGATCAGTTCTTGGAGTTGCTGGAGCTCTTTCTCCTTGAGCTTGGAGTTGTCAGGCAACTTCGGCGGCCGCGGCTCCAGCGAACCGGTCTCGCGCCGCCGCTGAATCAACCGCCGAACCCACGACTCGCTGCAATCGAACTGCTCGGCCACCTCGATCGACGAGCCGCACTCGTCGTATGCCTTGGCCACCGCCCGCCGAAACTCCATCGAATACGCCCTCATCGCAGACCTCCTTGTCGGATGGCGGCGAACATAACCCCTTTCACAGCCTGGCGCGAGAGCCGGATGAAAAATGCTCTAACGCCCCAAGATACTATCTCTCGCCGCTTCGCGGCTGGACCAGCGCCTTCCGGCGCAAAATCGTCCGCTTCGAG